>NZ_SGTV01000020.1:0-60712 GCF_005435035.1 Halorubrum sp. SD690R
GGTCTGGGGGGGTATGAGTTGGCAGGAGGCGGAACGAGCGTTCACGGACGACGCCATCGCCCGAGAGACGCTCCCCGCGACGTTCGAACGCACCGCGGAGCGGCACGCTGACCGGATCGCACAGCGGTACAAGGGGGGAGTCCACGACCGGTCGCTCGTCGCGTCCGGGGTGGTTCCGGAGGCCCCCGCGGGCGAGTACGCCGACGTGACGTACGCGGAGATGCGGGGGATCGTCCGGAACCTCGCGACCGGGCTGCGCGAGCTGGGCGTCGACGACGACACGCGACTGGCGATGTACTCGCAGACCCGCATGGAGTGGGCTCAGACCGACTTCGCGGCGCTGGCCGCTGGCGCCGTCGTGACGACCGTGTACGCCTCGTCGTCCCCGAGCCAGCTGCGCTACCTGCTGGAGGACCCCGAGGCGACCGTGGTCGTGGCCGAGAACCGCGAGATGCTCCGCGAAGTCCTCGCGGTGCGCGGCGACCTCGAACACGACCTCGACGCGATCGTGACCCTCGACGAGGTCGACACCGACGACCTCGGGGACGATGCCGACGCTGACGTGGACGACGTGTACACCCTCGGCGAGGTCCACGAGCGCGGCGCCGCGGCGTTCGACGAGGCGGCCTACGAGGGATGGCTCGACGCGGTCGGCGTCGACGACCTCGCCAGCCTGATCTACACCTCCGGGACCACCGGGAAGCCGAAGGGGGTCAGGCTCACCCACGGCAACTTCCGGGACAACGTCTCCCAGTGTTACCGGCGGTTCGCGGACCGACCCGACCGCGACCCGGAGGTGCCCGGCATCTCCGCCGAGTCGACGACGCTGTCGTTCCTCCCGCTCGCGCACGTCTTCGAGCGGATGGCCGGCCACTACATGATGTTCGCGGCGGGGGCGACGGTCGCGTACGCGGAGAGCCCCGACACGCTCCGCGAGGACTTCGGGCTCGTCCGCCCGACGACGACCACCAGCGTCCCGCGCGTCTACGAGAAGCTGTACGACGCGATCCGCGAGCAGGCGAGCGAGTCGCCGGTGAAGGAGCGCATCTTCGAGTGGGCGGTCGACGTGGGCCGCGACCACCACGAGGCCGACGCCCCCGGTCCGCTACTCGACGCCAAGCGGGCGGTGGCCGATCGGCTCGTCTTCTCGTCGGTCCGGGAGGCGATCGGCGGGAACATCGACTTCTTCATTTCGGGCGGCGGGTCGCTGTCGGCGGAGCTGTGCGCGCTGTACCACGCGATGGACCTGCCGATACTGGAGGGGTACGGCCTGACTGAGACGTCGCCCGTCATCTGCGTCAACCCGCCCGAGAAGCCGAAGGTCGGCACCATCGGGCCGCCGGTGGTCGACACCGAGATCGCGATCGACGGCTCCGTGGTGGGACAAGAGGTCGCGGACCTGGCCGGCGACGTCGGCGAACTGCTCGTCCGGGGGCCACAGGTGACGGACGGCTACTGGAACCGGCCGGACGCGACCGCAGACGCGTTCGTCGACGCGGACGGCCTCCCGACCGACGCCGTCACCGCCGGGACCCCGGCCGACGACCGCGTCGGCGTCGGCGGGGACGGCCCCGGAGACGCGGAGGCCGCCGCCGCGGAGCCGTGGTTTCGCACCGGTGACATCGTCCAGCTCCGCCCCGACGGCTACGTCGCGTTCCGCGAGCGCGCGAAGCAGCTGCTCGTGCTCTCGACCGGGAAGAACGTCGCCCCCGGACCGATCGAGGACCGGTTCGCCGCCAACGAGTTCGTCGAGCAGTGCGTCGTCCTCGGCGACGGTCGGAAGTTCGTCTCGGCGCTCATCGTGCCGAACTTCGAGAGGGTCGAGGCGTGGGCCGAGGCCAACGGGATCGACTTGCCCGCGGAGCGCGCCGCGGTCTGCCGCGACGACCGCGTCCGCGAGCGGATTCAGGAGGAAGTCGACCGCGTGAACGAGGAGTTCGAGTCGTACGAGAAGATCAAGCAGTTCCGGCTCGTCGAGGAGGAGTTCACCGAGGAGAACGACCTGCTCACGCCGACGATGAAGAAGAAGCGACGGAACATCTTAGACCGATTCGCCGACGAGGTCGAGGTCATCTACGAGGAGTAGAGCGGCCGGAACCGGGCAGAACTAGAAACCGATATCCGTCGCGAGAGAGTAAATTCGGCGATGGGTCCCCACGTACCGCCCCGATACGGCTTCGCCGCTCTGGGGGGGTGTTGTTTCGGCCTCGGTGTGCTCCACCTGACTCACGCGGGCCCGACCGTGGGGATCGCACTCGAATCGGTGCTGATACTCGGCCTCTCGGGCGTCGCCTTCTACACCGTTCGCGACCTCCCGCGCTGGGGGATCTCTCGCTCCGGCCAGTGGCGAGCGGTCCGGATCGGCGCGGGGACCGCGCTCGGGTTCACCGGGCTCGCCGCCGTCGTCTGGCTCATTTGGCTGATCGGACACCACGCGTTCAAGCTCCCCTTTCTGCTCTCGTTCGCCGCCAGCCTCGGCGCGGCGGTCGGGTCTCGCGGGAGCCTCTACGCGGTGAAGGCGGACGAACAGCTCACCGAGGCGCAGGAGCTCGCGACGCTGCTCTCGATCAACGACCGGGTGTTGCGCCACAACATCCGGAACGAGCTCTCGGTGGCGCTCGGGTACCTCACCGAGATCGAGGCGGCGGACGACAGCCCGGAGACCCGAGCGCAGGTGGCGACGATCCGCGACCACTTGGAGTCGCTCCTCGACACGAGCGAGCGGACGCGACGGCTCGCGTCGATCTGGCAGACCGACGCGCGCTGCTCGGTGGACCTGGTCACCGTCGTCGAGGAGGAGGTGGCGCAGTTGACCGCCGAAGCGCCCGACGCGACGATCCGCACGGAGCTGCCGGAGCGCTGCGTCGTCCGGACGCATCCGTCCGTCCGGGTCGCGTTCGAAGAGGCGCTGCGGAACGCCGTCGAACATAACGACGACGTGACCGTGACGGTGCGCGTGTGGCGCGACGATGCGGTACACCTCGTCGTCGCGGACGACGGACGCGGCATCCCGCGGATCGAGCGGCGGACGCTCCGAAACTCCGAGGAGACCCCGCTCGAACACACCGAAGGCGTCGGGCTGTGGCTGATCTACTGGGCCGTGAACCGGGCGGGCGGAACGGTCGAGTTCGCGGAGAACGAGCCGGGGGGAACTGCGGTCCGGATCCGCCTCCCCGATCGGCCGGATTCGGACGGCTCGGCCGGCGTCGACTCCGGAGAGGATCGGCGGTGAGAGTGAGGTCGGAAGCCTCGGAGTAGCGGCCGTGCGACCCGTGCGGGAGCGATCTCGGTCGGTTCGGGCGCCGCGTCGACCGCGTGGCGGCGCGAGCCGTTCGCTGGACACCGAGGTCGCGGTCAGTTCGTTAGGCGTGGGAGAAGCGCGCCGTTCGCGTGGCGTTAGGCCGACGACGGCGTGGACTCCGGCTGTTCGTCGCGCTCGACCGAGTCGCCGTCGGCCGGTGTCGACTCCGTCACGGGGTCGCCGAACGCGTACACCGTGTTGTGGCCGGTCACCTCGACGGTGAGGAAGTCGCCGACCTCGACGCCGCGATCGGTCGCGTTCTGGACGATGATCTGTCGGTAGGCGCCGTCGCGGCACTTGACCGAGTCGCCCGTCCCCTCCTCGACGACGAGCACCTCGAACGTCCCGCCGACCATCGACTCGTACGCCTCGCCGACGACCTCCATCTTCAGCTCGGACATCGCCTTCGACCGCTCCTTCTTGACGGTCCCGCCGAGCCCCTTCATGTCGGCCGCGTCGGTGCCGGGGCGCTTCGAGAAGCGGGTGACGTTGATCTTTTCGGGCCGGACCTCGGCGAGCAGGTCCATCGAGCGCTCGTGGTCGGCCTCGCTCTCTGTGGGGAACCCGACGATGAAGTCGGTCGACAGCGTCCAGTGGTCGAGCCGGTCGTCGAAGGTGTCGACGACCTCGCGGAACTTCTCGACGCGGTGCTGACGGCGCATGTCTTCGAGCACGTCGTCGGAACCGGACTGGACCGGCGCGTGGATGAAGTCGTACAGCTCCTCGTTCTCGGCGAACACGTCGGCCAGCTCCTCGTGGATGCCGTGGATGCCGCCGGGGTTCGCCATCCCCAGCCGCACCCGGAAGTCGCCGTCGATGTCGCAGATGCGGTCGAGCAGCTCGGGAAGCTTCCGGTCGCCGTCGTCCCAGCCGTAGACGCCCGTGTCCTGCCCGGTGACGCGGATCTCCTTCGCGCCGGCGTGGATCAAGGCCCGGGCCTTCTCGACGTTCTCCTCGACCGACGGGGAGTCGACCCGGCCGGTGGCGAACTTGGTGATACAGTACGAGCAGTTGCTCATACAGCCGCGCGCGATCGGGAGGAGACCGACGACGCCGTCGAGGACCGGTTCGGCGTCGGGCGTGACCGTCGGGCACTCGCCGTTGAGCACGTACGAGGGGACCTCGTCCCAGTGGAGGATCTCGGCGTCGACGTCGGCTTCGGCGAACATCTCGCCCTGTGCCAGCGCCATACAGCCGGTAACGACGAGTTCGGCCGTCGTCTCCGACAGCTCCTCGGCGCGGCGGAGCATGTTCCGCTCCGTCTTCTCGACGACGGTACAGGTGTTGAGGATGGCGACGTCCGCGTCGTCCGGGCCGTCGGCCGGGCGGTGCCCCCCGTCGCGGAGGGCGCGCTCGATCTCCCGGCTCTCTCCCCGGTTCGAGCTACAGCCGTACGTTTCGATGTGGTACGTCGCCATCGGAGTGTCCTTACTATCGGTCCCGAGGGCAAAAGCGCGACGGATCGGGGCGTCGGCGGCCCGGCGAGTCGGCCCCGTTCCGCGTCAGTCTTCCGCGACCGCGGCAGTCGGCGCGTCGGCCTCGGAGGCCGAGTCGGCGGTCGCCTCCGGCTCGTCGACGGGGTCGCGCTCGGCCGGCGGAACCGCTTGGTAGACGGACCGGCGGGCGTCGCGGGGGCACAGCCCCTCCTCGACGAGGCCGACCTCGGTGAGCTTCTCGACCGCGAACCGGACGGTGCGGGTCGAGAGGCGGGTCTCCTCGGCGAGGCCGGTCTGGTCGAACCGGCCCTCCGCGTCGAGCACGTAGTAGACCAGTTTGGCGCTCGGCGGGAGCGGTTCGAGCAGCTCGCGGGTTCCGTCGTCCATACGTTACTTACAGGGGCGAATCGCGCATAACCGTGGCCCGCCTGTGCGCACCTTGCGCACGCCAACCGTCTTTTTATATACTATGGTTCAGGGCGGAACTCGAACCGCGCGCCGTCCCTGTCGTCGACCGACAGTTCCCAACCGTGAGCGGCCGCGATCTCTCGCACGATCGCGAGGCCGAACCCCGTCCCGTCCGGGGTACTTGATCGCCCGTACTCCGTCGCCGCCTCGGGGTCGATGTCGAAACCGCGTCCGTCGTCCGCGACGTAGAAACCGTCCGGGAGCGATCCAACGGAGACCGTGAGGTCGTCGGCGTCGTCCGAGCCGTGCTCGACGCCGTCGTCGGGCGTTGCCCGACTGCTCGTGGAACCGTGTTCCACGCTGTTCGTAAACAGGTTCTCGAGGAGCGTCCGGAGCCGCTCCGGGTCGGCGTCGACCGCGTCCGTCGCAGCCGACGCGTCGAGCGTGGCGCCCGCCGTGTCGACGGTGCGCCACGCGCGTTCGGCCGCCTCGTCCAGCGGGACGGGCTCGATGTCGTCGACCGTCCGACCCTGCCGCGCCAGCGCGAGGAGGTCGTCTATCAGCTGCGTCATCCGGTCGTGGGCGTCTTCCACCCGATCGAGCTCATCGAGGACCGCCGCGTCGTCGGTCAGCGCCCGAGCCAGGTCCGTCCGGCCGGCCGCGACGTTGAGCGGGTTCCGGAGGTCGTGAGAGACCAGCCCGGCGAACTTCTCCAGCCGGTCTATCTCCCGCTGGAGCGCCGCGTCCCGCTCGCGCAGCTGTTCTGTCCGCTCGGCGTGGTTGAGCGCGACCGTGACGTTCGCGGCGAGGACGCGGGCCAACTGGACGTCCGTCGCGTCGAAGAACTCCGGCTCCCGCGACCCCAACGGCATCACCCCGTGTTCGCCGAGCGGGACGACGAGGAGGCTCCGGTGTTCGCCGTACCCGACCGCGGTGTCGACCGTGTCGAGGTCGTCGACTACGATCGGCTGGCCGGACTCGAACGCCTCCCAGACGCGGCCGTCGCCCGGACCGAACGCGGGGCGGTCGCCGAACGCCGTGGTGGCCTCCTCGCTTATCGCCGTCGGGCGGAGGACGTTCGTCTCCGGCTCGTACAGCCGGACCCCGCTGCTCGGAAACCCGAGGGTGTCGATCGCCGCGCGGGTGGCCACCTCGGCGATCTCCGCCCGCGAGTCGCCGCCGAACATCTCGCGGGTCGTCGCGTGGAGCCGCCGAAGCGTCCGCTCGATGCGTTTCTGGTCGTCGATGTCGGCGTAGACGCTGTAGAGGACCGTCTCGTCCGACTGCTTGACGGGGATGACGTGGAGGATAAAATCGCGAATCCCGTCGACGGTCCGCCGGCGCACTTCGAGCCGCGAGGGCTCGCCGCGTTCGAGGACCGCCTCCGGCTCGAACCGCTCGGCGCTGTCCGGGATGACCTCGTCGCAGACCTCCTCGTACCCGCTGTCGGCGCCGTAGCCGAACGTCTCCCGGAACGCCTCGTTGGCGGCGTCGAGGCGACGGCCGCCCCCGTCGAGGGCGACGGTGCGCACCGCCGGGAGGGGGAGGTCGTGGAACAGCGCCGTCAGCCGATCTCGCTCCCGACGGAGCGCGTTCTCCGTCTCGATCTGCTCGATGGCGTTGGCCGCGTGGGCCGCCAGCAGCTCCGCGAACTCGACGTCGCTCTCGTCGAACGCGGCGTGCCCGTTCGAGACGGCCTGTAACACCCCGTGGGAACCGATCGGGACGCTGATCGCTGACCGGATGTCGTCGGCGACCGGGTCCGCCACCTCCGACCCGGTCCGGCGGTCGGCTCCGACCGACGACCGACCCGGAGAGGAGGGGTCCTCCAGTTCGTCCGGGTCCGCTGGGTCGACGCTGAGGTTGTCGACCACCATCGTCTCCTGCTCCGCGACCGTGGTCCCGACGACCCCCTCGCCGATGTCGAACGCCCGGACCTCCTCCTCGCTGACGCTCTCGGAGAGGACGGCCGGGACGACCTTATCGCCGCGGCGGCGGGCGGTGACGCAGCGGTCGAACTCCAAGATGTCCTCGGCCGCGTCGACCGTCCGGTCGAACACCGTCGCAACGTCGGTCACCGATGCCAGCTCCGCCGCGAACTCGTGGATCGCCGTGACCTTCGCGTTCACCTCACGGAGGTCCCGCTCTGCCCGGCGGCGGCCGAGCGCGTTCGCGACGCTGTTCGCGAGCATCTCGTAGCGGTCGCGACCGGCCCCCTTCTGGAGGTAGTCCGTCACCCCAGCGGAGATGGCGTCGCTCGCGATCTCCTCGCTCCCCTTCCCGGTGAACAGCACGAAGGGGAGCCCGGGGTCGATATCGCGGACCGATTCGAGGAACTCGAGCCCGTTTGATCCCGGCATGTCGAAGTCGCTGACGACGCAGTCGACGCGGCCGTCGCGGACCACCTCCAGCCCCTCGTCCGGCGACAGCCGCGTCAGCGTCTCGATCCCGTCCACGAGCCGATCGACGTGCGTGGCCGCGAGGTCAGCCGCCCCCGGCTCGTCGTCGACGAACAGGATACATCGGGACGAGTCTGCGTTCGATCCCGGCGCGTCGGACGCGGCCGCTCCGGTCCCCGCAGAGGCGTCGCCGGGTTCAGAATTCATGTGCGTGTGTTTCCCTACCGGTAGTTTTAGCTTTCGCTCCGGATACCGAAATTGAAAAGCCCGCCGACCGCGGGGCCCTTACAGGAAGTCCTCGACGTGGTCGGCGACCTCCTCGGGGGTGTCACCGACGGGGACGCCGGCGTCGTTGAGCGCGTCGATCTTCGACTGCGCGGTGCCGGTGCCGGAGCCGGAGACGATGGCGCCCGCGTGGCCCATGCGCTTGCCCGGCGGCGCGGTGCGCCCGGCGATGAAGCCGGCGACCGGCGTGTCCATGTGCTCGCCGATGAACTTCGCGGCCTGCTCCTCGTCCTCGCCGCCGATCTCGCCGCACATCACGACCGCGTCGGTGTCGGTGTCGGCCTCGAACGCTTCGAGGGCGTCGACGAAGGACGTGCCGATGATCGGGTCGCCCCCGATGCCGATCGCCGTCGACTGGCCGAGTCCGCGCTCGGTGAGGTTGTCGACGACCTGGTAGGTGAGGGTGCCGGACCGAGAGACCAGCCCGACGTTCCCCTCGGAGAAGATGTTACCGGGGAGGATGCCCAGTTTCGCCTCGCCGGGCGTGATGATCCCGGGGCAGTTCGGACCGATGAGACGGGTGTCGGTCTCGCTCAGGCGCTTGTTCACCTTCGCCATGTCCTGCGTCGGGATCCCCTCGGTGATCGCGACCGCGAGGTCGAGGTCCGTGTCCAGCGACTCGAAGATCGCGTCGGCGGCGAACGCCGGCGGCACGAAGATCACGGAGGCGTCCGCGTCCTCGGCCTCGACGGCCTCGTCGACGGTGTCGTAGACGGGGACGCCGTCGACCTCCTGTCCGCCCTTGCCGGGCACCGCGCCGGCGACGACGTTGGTGCCGTACTCGATCATCTGGCCGGCGTGGAACTTCCCCTCCCCGCCGGTGATCCCCTGGACCACCACTCTGGTGTCGTCGTCGACGAAAATGCTCATTGGGTCACCTCCTCCGCGTTCGCGACCGCTCGCTGGACCGCGTCCTCCAGCGTCTTCTCGACCTCGACGAGGTCGGTGTTCAGAATATCCATCCCCTCCTCGGCGTTCGTGCCGGCGAGCCGGACGACCACCTTCTTGGGGATCTCGTCGAACTGCTCTAGGGCCTCGTTGATCCCCTTGGCGACCTCGTCGCCGCGGGTGATCCCGCCGAAGATGTTGAAGACGACGGCGTCGACGTTGTCGTCGGAGAACACCATGTCGAGCGCCTGCGTGACGCGCTCGGCCTTCGCCCCGCCGCCGATGTCGAGGAAGTTCGCGGGCGCGCCGCCGTAGTAGTCGACGAGGTCGAGGGTCGTCATCACGAGCCCGGCGCCGTTGCCGATGATGCCGACGTTCCCGGAGAGGCGGACGTAGTCGAAGCCGTACTCGCCGGCCTTGCGTTCGAGGTCGTCCTCGTAGGACGCCTCGGCCATGTCGGCCAGGTCGGACTGGCGGAACAGCGCGTCTTCGTCGATGTTCATCACGGCGTCCGCGGCGATCACGTCGCGGTCGCCCGTGATCATCACGGGGTTGACCTCGATCTCGGAGGCGTCGTTCTCCTCGTAGAGGTCGTACAGTGTCGAGAGGATCGAGGCCACGTCGAGCGCCACGTCGGCGTCGACGCCGGCCTCGTAGACGACCTTCCGGGCTTGGTACGGGTGGAGGCCGAACGCGGGGTCGACGTGTTCGCGCGCGATCGCGTCGGGGTTCTCCTCGGCGACCTCCTCGATGTTGACGCCGCCCTCGGTCGACACCATCAGGACCGGCTTCCCCTCGCCGCGGTCCATCGTGACGCCGACGTACAGCTCGTCGACGAAGTCGACGCCGGCCTCGACGAGGACCTGATCGACGGTGTATCCCTTCAGGTCCATCCCGAGGATCTCGTCGGCGTACTGCTCGGCCTCCTCGCGGTCCGTCGCGATCTTGATCCCGCCGGCCTTGCCGCGGCCCCCCACGTGGACCTGCGCCTTGATCGCGGCCGGGTACCCGATCTCGTCGACAGCGTCGAGCGCCTCGTCGACGCTCGTCGCGAGCCGGGAGTCCGGAACCGGGATCCCGGCGTCGGCGAAGAGAGACTTCGCTTGATATTCGTGAAGTTTCATCCGTGTGGGATCGGTACCGACACCGGCTTAAATGGTTCCGATTCGGCGCGCCTCCTTTGGCATCGGGCGTCTGCTGCCCCCATGGATCCCGCCGAATTCCTCCGGAACGAGACGGTCAGCGTCCCGGCGGAGACGTACGCGGTCTGCCGGACCGACGGCGAACACCCCGGCGCGTTCGCGACTGTCCGGGAGGTCGGTGAGACGACGGTGGTGGTCGGCCAGGACGAGGCGGACGCCGTCGCGACCGACGCGGTCGAGCCCGGGTGGAAGCGCCTCACCTTCGAGCCCGAGCTCCCCTTCGAGCTGGTCTGGTTCCTCGCGGCGGTCGCGACGGCGCTCGCCGAGGTCGACGCCTCGGTGTTCGTCGTCTCGTCGTACGCGACCGACCACGTGTTCGTCAAGCGGGACGACCGCGCCGCGCCCGTCCGGCGGCTGGAAGCACTGGGCTGCGAAGTCGCCGACTGAGGTCGCCGAGCGGGCGGCTCAGTCCTCGTCGCCGAGGATGACGCGGTGGGTCATCGCCTCGGGGGCGAGCACCTCGTCGGCCTCCTCCTCGGTTAGGTAGCCGGCCTCGACCGCGGCCTCGCGGACGCTCTTCCCCTCCTTCAGGGCCGTCTTCGCGACCTTGCTGGCCTTATCGTAGCCGATCGCGGGGTTCAGCGCGGTCGCCAGCGCCATCGACTGCTCGACGCGTTCGCGCGCGAACTCCTCGTTCGCCTCCAGCTTCCCGACGAAGCGCTCGCCGAACGTCTCGGCGACGTTCGCGATCAGCTTCGCGGATTCGAGGAAGTTGTGGGCGATGACCGGCTTGTAGAGGTTCAGGTCGATCTCGCCGCGCGCGGCGCCCGCGGAGACGGCGGCGTCGTTGCCGACGACCTGCTTGTGGACCTGGTTGACCGACTCGGCGACGACGGGGTTGATCTTCCCGGGCATGATCGAGGAGCCGGGCTGGTTCTCCGGCTGCTCGACCTCGCCGAGCCCGTTGCGCGGGCCGGAGGCGAGGAGCCGCAGGTCGTTGGCCATCTTGTTGAGGCTACCCGCGATCGTTCGGAGGGCGCCGTGGCCCTCCGCCATCGCGTCGTGGGCGGCCTGCGCCTCGAAGTGGTTCTCCGCCTCGCGGAACTCCGTCCCGGTCTCGTCGGAGATGTACTCCGCGGCCAGCTCCGGGAACTCGGGGTGGGTGTTGAGCCCGGTCCCGACCGCGGTACCGCCGAGGGCGAGTTCGCGGAGGTTCGACTGGACGGCCTCGGCGCGCTCGATCCCCTTCGAGACCTGCGTCCGGTAGCCGCCGAACTCCTGGCCGAGTCGGATGGGGGTGGCGTCCTGGAGGTGCGTCCGGCCCGTCTTGACGACACCGTCGAATTCGGTCTCCTTGGCCTCCAGCTCGGCGTGGAGCGTTTCCAGCGCGGGCGCGAGGTCCTTCTCGACGGCCTCCAGCGCGGCGACGTGCATCGCCGTGGGGATCACGTCGTTCGAGGACTGGCCGTAGTTGACGTGGTCGTTGGGGTGGACGACCCTGTCGCCGATCTCCGCGCCCGCGATCTCGGCGGCACGGTTGGCGATCACCTCGTTAGCGTTCATGTTCGAGGAGGTGCCGGAGCCGGTCTGGAACACGTCGACCGGGAACTGGTCGTCGTGCTCGCCCGCGATCACCTCGTCGGCGGCGGCGACGATGGCCTCCGCGGTGTCGTCCTCGACGAGCCCGAGGTCGCGGTTGGCCTGCGCGGCCGCCTTCTTGACGACGCCGAGCGCGCGGATGAAGCGCCGGCTCATCCCGATCCCCGAGACGGGGAAGTTCTCGACGGCGCGCTGGGTCTGCGCGCCCCAGTAGGCGTCCGCCGGCACCTGCATCTCGCCGAGGCTGTCCTCCTCCGTGCGGTAGTCGTCTCCCATGCCTCGGCCTTCCCGCGAGACGCTGTAAAAGGTACTGGAAGGCGTCACCCACGTGAAATCGTGCGGTACGGTAGCAACACAATTGCCACCGAGAAACACGACTTTTACGAGGGTTCCGGCGACTGCCTCGATGGGGCGAGCGCCGCCACGAAACCGCCTGTGGCGCCACACTTGAGATGTATCGGCCGCTCTCGGCCGGGAATTTAATTCGACTAAAACCGGTTCAACTCGGGGCGACGGCGTTCCCGTTATATACCGGTCCGGCGGCAACGGCCGAGCGCCAATGAGCTCGAACGACTCAGCGATCGGAACGGCGCTCGACCGCGACACGGTCCGGTCGACGAGCAGACTGCTGATCGGCGCGCTGGCGGTCGTCGGCGTGCTCTCGCTCGTGACGCTGCTACCGGGGGTGGACCGGCTCGTCCCGTTCGCGCCGGTGACGTTCGCCGCGGTCGCGACGGGCGTCGTCGCGCTCGCGGTGGCCGGGATCCTCCTGTACGCCGCGCCGAAGTTCGCGCTGCTGACGCGCCTGGCGCTCGGCGAGGCCGACGCGGAGGGGGACGCTCGCCCGGACCGGATCGCCGAGAACGCGGGCGGCGTGGTCCACTGGCTCGTCGTCTTCGGGGCGGTGCTCGTCGCGTACCGCGGGCTCGCGGGCGTCGCGGTCCCCGTGTTGAACGGCGCCGCGTGGGCGTACGACGCCGCCTTCCTGTTCGTCGCGCTCGTCCCAGTGGTGTTCCTCGTCGCCCGCCTGACCGTCACGGTCGACCCGCTCGCTGAACTGGTCGCCGACCGCGTCGCGGGCGGCGCCGGCGCCGCAAATGACGACGGTGCCGGCGACGACGACGAGGTCGACGACTCCGCGGCCGAATTCGACGAGCCGACTGCGAGCGAGACCGGCGAGGACGGCTGACCGAAACGCCGACGCCGCACTCCCTTATTTAAAAATGAACGGGAGCGTGACGAGCGCCCCGTTGATCCCGAACGCGACCAGCAACAGCAGCCCGAGCGGCGGATCGTCGCCCGGATAGGTCGCGAGCAGCACGAGCGCGCCGACTCCCAGCGCGGCCAGCCCGAGCGTCAGCGCGGCGTCCGACCACCGGTTCCACGCGTCGTCGAGCGCGGGTTCGAGCCTCGCGAGCGGCCGGTCGGTCTCGGGGTCGTCGCCAGCACGGTCGGATCGGTCAGTCCACGCCGTATCGTCGACCGGCTCGTCGAGCCACGCGTCGCCTTCGGCGGTCCGTTCCGCTGTTCCACGGGGACCCGAATCCCCCCGGCCGAGCAGCCGCCGGATCCCGGAGCGGCCGGCGGCCGCGAACAGCGCCGCGACCGCGACCGCGGCGAGTCCGCCGAGGACGGTCGCAGAGGTGACGCGCGCCTCGACGGCCAGAAAGAGCGCGACGAACGCCAGCAGCGAGACCGCGGCGAGGACCCCGCGGACGGCGCGGACGAGTTCGGATCGCATCGGCATGGAGGGTGGAAGCGGGAAGTCGGCGGGAACGCGGCGCGGTTTCAGGCCTCGTCGACGGGGAGCAGCCCGGCATCGCGGAGGTCACCGGCGAGCGCACCGTCGCCGTGCTCCACGTACGCTTCGGGCGTGTACGTCTTGATTTCCAACGCGTGGACCGACTGCGTCATGTGATCGCCGACCGCGTCGTACACGCGCTGGTGCTGGTCGACGAGCGATTCGCCCTCGAAGGCCGGCGAGACGACGACGGCCGCGAAGTGGGCGTCCTCGTCCTCGTCGTTGTGGATCCGGGGCGCGGTGACCCGGGCGACCGCGTCGGGGAGGTCCGCCTCTATGAGGTCGGCCACCTCGTCGGGTTCGATCGGCATGGTCCCGCTCGGTTGCGGAGGGGCAAAAGTCGACCGGCCACGTCCGGCGGGGCGAACGCGCTCTGGCAAGGGGAGCGCGCTCAGACGCGGTCGAGCCGCGAGAGCCCGTTCCAGATAGCGTCGACGAGCCGCGACTCGGCGTCGTCACCGGGGGCCGTCTCCTCCCACCCGCGTGCGACGGCGTCCTCCAACACCGCGAGCGAGTGGTTCTCGAAGTTGTTCATGCCGCGGAAGGACTCCAGCGCGTCGCGAGCGTCCTCGCCGAACTCCGCGGTCGGCTCGCCGTCGTAGAAGCCGAGGTCGGCGAGCGCCGACCCGACAGCGACCGCCGTCTCGCCGGCCACTTCCCGCGTCTCGTCGGGCGCCTCGCGTTCGAGGAGGGTCACGTCGTATATCTTGAACACGCGCTCCAACTCGTCGATCGGCCGCTCGTGGTCGTCGACGCGCACGTCGACCCAGCGGTCGTTCCTGCCGTCGTAGCCGCCCTCGGGCTTCGCGACGTACAGCGCCGCGGACTGCTCGCCGCGCTTGTCGCCACCGGCCTCGTTGCCCGCGTGGAGCGCGGCGATCAACCGTTCCGGGAGCCCCCCGTCGGTCTCCTCGAACGCCGCGGCCATCGCGTCGAGGGTGTCGGCGTTCTCCAGGATGTTCCCCTGGACCGTGTAGTGGTCACCCTGTCGGTCGCCCGCGTGGTCGTGACACTCGTCGCCCGTGAACGCCGCCGGGGGCTCCTCGGGGTCGACGCCGACGATCCCCACCTGCCGCGAGGGCGCCTCGTCGTCGGCGCCCGTGAGCCGGTCGATCGCCTCCGCGGGGGCGTGCCCCTCGCGGAGCAGGTCGAGCCCGTCGGGGCCGTAGGCGACGTTCGCGAAGCTCTGTGTGGCGACCGCGCCCGCGTCGGCGCTGACGAACGGGACGACGGCGCCGACGCCGACGAACTTGGACTGGACCGCGACGCCGACCGCGTCCGTCTCCGGATCGCGCGCGGCGATCGAGAACGTCGAGGGTCGAGGTGGCATACGGAACCGATCGTGGGGGGCGACGAGCATAAATCCGCCCGTCGCGCGAGCCAGAGTCGAGCGCTTCGGGCGGCGTCACGTCGCCACTTCGGTCGGCGTCGCCACGCCGCCCCGATTCGCGTCACTCCGCCGCCCCGATTCGCGTCACTCCGCTAGCTCGGCCCAGGTCGGGGCCGCGGCGCCGGTCACGTGGATCCGGTCGGCCTCCACGCCCTCGTAGGCCGCGCCCCACCCGCCGACGGTCTACCGCTCGTCGCCGTCGTCGACGGCGATGGAGGCGATCCACGTCAGCGCCGTGACGCTCGGGGCCTAGTCAGCGCCGACCGCGGCGTCGGAGAGGTGTTCGGCGTTGACGACCTCGCCGACGAGATCGTGGAGCGCTGGGTCGACCTCGCCGCGGTTCTGAACGCTTATCCCCGCCGACCGACTTCCATCGGGTATGAGCGACGACGACGCCGTCGATGTCGAGTCCGCCGACGACGAGGGCGACGCGGCGAGAGCGAACGGCACGGCGGAGGCGACCGCCGACGGAGCGAGCGGGGAGTCGGCCGCCGGCGACGACGGCGGCGCCCGCGCCGAGAGTGAGGCGCTGGCCGCGGCCGTCGCCGAGCACGACGAGGCGCTCGCCCGCGAGGTGGCGGCGCTGGAGGCGGACCTCGCCGAGACCCGCGAGGCGCTCCGCGAGCGCGACGAGGAGGTCGAAGAGCTGACGAGCAAGCTCGCCCGCGTGAAGGCCGACTTCAGCAACTACAAGGAGCGCGCGAAGCGGAAGCAGGAGGACATCCGGGAGCGCGCCTCGGAGGCGCTCGTCGAGCGGCTCACGCCGGTCCGGAACGACCTGCTGCGCGCGCTCGACCAAGACGAGGGGAGTGACCTCCGCCCCGGCGTCGAGTCGACGCTGGAGAAGTTCGACGACGTGCTCGCCGAGGAGGGCGTCGAGGCGATCGACCCCGAGCCGGGCGAGGAGGTCGACCCCGCGCGCCATCAGGTGATGCTCCGCGTCGATAGCGAGCGCCCGGAGGGGACCGTCCACGAGGTGTACGAGCCCGGCTACGAGATGGGCGACCGCGTCCTGAGCGAGGCGAAGGTGACCGTCAGCACCGACGACGGCGAGTAGCGCGGCCCGCTTTTCACGACCGCACCGTCGCCTCGTAGGCCTCCGCCAGCTCGTCGAGGCCCGCCTCCGGCTCGGCGGCGTGGGGGACCGATAGCGGCGAGACGGACACCTCGCCGTCGACGACGGCGCGCCGGTCGGTGCCGACGGGGTCTGGGACGTCGTCGTCGTTCATCAGGCCCCAGATCGGATCGGAGAACCCGACGCGACCGTCCCCGTTTCGTTCCGCGCGCAGCCCGTACCATGTCGAGGGGGTCGTGACGCGGAGCGGTGCGCGGTCCTCGTCCGCGATCGGCGCGTTGATGTTGAGGTAGTCCGCGCGGTCGAACACGCCCGCCTCGACCGCCTCGTCGACGAGGAACCGCGTCGCCCGGGCCGCGTGCGCGAAGTCGGCGCCCTCGAACTCGCGTTTCCACCAATCGTCGCCGCCGGGCACGTACATCGAGGCCGCCACCGCGGGCACGTCGAAGAACGCCGCCTCGACCGCCGCCGAGACGGTCCCCGACCGCCCGAGCGTGTACGCCCCGAGGTTCGCGCCCTCGTTACAGCCCGCGACGACCGCGTCGACCTCCGGGACGAGCTCGTCGAGCCCCGCGACGACGCAGTCGACGGGGGTGCCGTCGACGACGTATCCGAGTTCGTGGTCCTCGACGGCCACGTCCTCGGAGAGCAGACGGCCGACGGACGACTGGTCGGCCGCGGGCGCGACGACGGTCACCGCGTACTCCTCGGCGAGCGCGTCGTACAGCGCGCGCAGTCCCGCGGCGTCGACGCCGTCGTCGTTGGTCAGGAGGATCCGGTCCACGCTCATACCCGTATCAGGGGCGAGTCGGGCAAAAGTCCACCGTCGGTCGGGGCCGCGGCGGTCGGCGAACCGACGGTTCGGGAGGGCCGCACCGAACGGAAAAGCACACGTATCGCCGGACCGACGCGTCGGTATGGGATTCGGGGACACCGCGAAGAAGATCCAGACGCTCGCCGACCGCGCGGAGCGCACCTACAAGAAGATCAGCGAGCTCCGCGACGAGGTCGACGAGACGCAGGAGACGGTGATAGACACCTCCGAGCGCGTCAAGACGCTCGAAAACGAGATGGCCGAGCAGCGGGCCGTCCTCGACGCCGTCGCCGAGGAGGTCGGCGTCGACCTCGAACGGGTGAGCACCGAGGCACACATCACCGACGCGGAGGAGGAACGGACCGCGAGCGACGGCGGCGACGCGGACGACGACGCCGTGTAAACCGCTGCCGCGTAGCCCCCCGGTCAGTCGTCGCTCGCGGCCGGGTCCGACCGCGAGACGACCTCGGCCGGGACCCCCGCGACGGTCGCGCCCGGCGGCACGTCCTCCGCGACGAGCGAGTTCGCGGCGACGCGCGCGCCCTCACCGATCGTGACGCCGGGGAGTACGACCGCCCCGGCGCCGATCATCGCCTGCTCCTCGACGACAACGTCGCCGAGCCGGTACTCCTCGTGGAGGAACTCGTGACACAGCAGCGTGGCGTCGTACCCGATTATCGCGTCGTCGTCGACCCGGATCCGCTCCGGCCAGAACACGTCCGGTGTCGACTCCAGCCCCCACGAGACGCCCTCCCCGACCGCGACGCCGATCCGCCGGAGCAGCCAGTTCTTCAGCCGGAGGCTCGGGCAGATCCGCGCGAGGACGATGACGACGTAGTTGCGGACGACCACGAGCGGCGACTTCGCGTCCGGCCACGACCACAGGGAGTTCCGGACGCCCGGCGTCGGGAACCTGTCGAGGCGGTCGCTTCGGGACAAATCCTCGCGCGTCGCGTCTGGGTCGTCGTCTGTCACGTCACGCCGTTCGGACGGGGAGGATAAAAGGGTCGCTCCGGGCCGCCGACCCGCCGACCGAGCGGCCGGGCCGGCTCAGGGTCGCAGCTCGTCCATGTGGTCGATCCGACGCTGGACGAGGTCGGCGGTCCCGATGTCGTGGCGGATGCGGACGCGGTCGCCCGCGGCGGCCAGGGCGTCCTCCGCTTGCGCCTCGGCGGCCGCGATCGAGTCACCGCGGCCGACGACGGCGAACGCCCGCGAGGTGGTGGTGTACAGCCCGCCGTCGCGCTCGTCGACGCTGGCGTAGTAGAGGAGCGCGTCCCCCGCGCTCTCCTCGTCGACCGCGATCGCCGCGCCCGCGTCAGGGTCGGTCGGGTAGCCGTCGGGGACGGCGTACTTACAGACGGTCGCCTCGCCGGAGAAGTCGAGCTCCGGGAGCGCGTCGCCGTCGCGAGCGGCGGCGAGCACGTCGACGAACGGCGTGTCGAGGACGGGCAGCGTGTTCATCGCCTCGGGGTCGCCGAACCGCGCGTTGAATTCGACGACCTTCGGCCCCTCGTCGGTGAGCATGAACTGTCCGTAGAGGACGCCCTTGTAGTCGGGGAGCGCGTCGACGACGGCCTCCAGCACGTCGACCGCGGCCTCGTAGTCGCCCTCGGCCATGAACGGGAGCGAGCGGCCGGTGTCGGTGTACGACCCCATCCCGCCGGTGTTCGGCCCCTCATCGCCCTCGTAGGCGCGCTTGTGATCCTGGACCGCGGGGGTCGTCCGCACGTCTCTGTTCGCGACGAACGCCTGAACCGTGAACTCCTCGCCGACGAGCCGCTCCTCGAGGACGACGCGGTCGTAGTCGGAATCGCGGAGGTACGCCTTGGCCTCCGCCGCCGTCACTTGGTCGCCGATCACTTTCACGCCCTTGCCACCGGTGAGCCCGGCGGGCTTGACCGCGAGGTCGCCGTCGTACTCGTCGATGTGCTGGCAGGCCGCCTCGGTGTCGTCGAACACGGCGTAGTCCGGGCAGCCGGGGATCGCGTTCCGCTCCATGAACTCCCGCTGGTACGCCTTGTCCGTCTCCAGGCGGGCCTCCGCGGCCCGCGGACCGAACGCGTAGACGCCGGCGTCGTCGAGGGCGTCCGCGACGCCGGCCTCCAGCGCCGACTCCGGGCCGATGACCGCAAGGTCCGCGCCGACCGCGGTCGCGTACTCGGCGACGGCCTCGGCGTCGGTCTCGTCGATCGACTCGAACCCGTCCGCGAGGCGCCGGATCCCCGGGTTCCGGACGCTCGCGCAGGCGTACAGCGCGCAGTCGTCAGCCACCGCTCGGGCGATCGCGTGTTCGCGGCCGCCGCCCCCCACAAGCAGCACGGTCTCCGTCATGCCCGACGGGTGACCGCACGGTAGTGTAAACCTTACTCTCTCCGCGGCCCGATATGTGCTCGTTCGTGGATACCCGCGTCGCGGGCGGCGGCGCTCGGCGCGCCCCGGACGCCTTTTGTCGCGCCGGGCCGAACCGGGCCCATGTCACAGCCGACCGAGCGGAACCGCCTCGACGGGGAGGCGAGTCCCTACCTCCGACAGCACGCCGACAACCCCGTCAACTGGCAGCCGTGGGGCGACGCGGCGTTCGAGCGCGCCCGCGAGCACGACGCGCCGGTGTTCGTTTCCATCGGTTACTCCTCGTGTCACTGGTGTCACGTCATGGCCGAGGAGAGCTTCGAGGACGAGTCGGTCGCGGCGGTCGTGAACGACTCGTTCGTCCCGATCAAGGTCGACCGCGAGGAGCGCCCGGACGTCGACAGCACGTTCATGACCGTCTCCCAGCTCGTCACCGGCGGGGGCGGGTGGCCGCTCTCGGCGTGGTGTACGCCCGAGGGGAAGCCGTTCTACGTCGGGACGTACTTCCCGCCCGAGCCACGGCGGAACCAGCCCGGGTTCCGCGAGCTCTGCGAGCGCATCGCCGACTCGTGGAGCGACCCCGAGCAGCGCGAGGAGATGGAGCGGCGCGCCGACCAGTGGGCCGAGAGCGCGCGCGACGAGCTGGAGTCGGTGCCGACGCCGGAACCGCCGGCTTCGGAGGAGGGGGGCGCCTCGCCGCCCGGCGACGACCTGCTCGACACGGCCGCGGCGGCCGCGCTGCGCGGCTACGACGAGGAACACGGCGGCTTCGGGAGCGGCGGCGCGAAGTTCCCGATGCCGGGCCGGGTCGACCTCCTGATGCGGGCGTACGCCGGCCGCGGCCGCGACGCGCTCCTGTCGGCCGCGACCGGAACCCTCGACGGGATGGCCGACGGGGGGATGTACGATCAGATCGGCGGCGGGTTCCACCGCTACGCGGTCGACCGCGAGTGGACCGTCCCCCACTTCGAGAAGATGCTGTACGACAACGCCGAACTACCGATGGTCTACCTCGACGGCTACCGGCTCACCGGCGACCCGAGGTACGCTCGCGTCGCGAGCGAGTCGCTAGCGTTCCTCGACCGCGAGCTGCGACACGAGGGCGGCGCCTTCTTCAGCACGCTCGACGCGCGGAGCCGACAGCCCGCGAGCCGCCGGGACGACGGGGATGCGAGCCGCGGAGACGGCGAGGGCGCGAGCGACGGCGAGGACGTGGAGGGCGCCTTCTACGTCTGGACGCCCGAGGAGGTGGACGCCGCCCTCGACGAGCCGGCAGCGTCGCTGGCGAAGGAGCGGTACGGGATCCGGCCCGGCGGGAACTTCGAGCGCGGCACGACGGTCCCGACGGTCGCGGCGTCGGTCGCGGAGCTGGCCGCGGACCGCGAGCAGTCGCCCGAGGCGGTCCGCGAGACGCTGACCGAGGCGCGCACGGCGCTGTTCGACGCCCGCGAGTCGCGACCGCGGCCCGCCCGCGACGAGAAGGTGCTAGCGGCGTGGAACGGGCGTGCGATCTCGGCGTTCGCGCGGGCCGGGGACGCTCTCGGCGAGCCGTACGCCGAGAGCGCCCGCGAGGCACTCGACTTCTGCCGCGACCGGCTCTACGACCCCGACGCCGAGACCGGCGCGCTCGCCCGACGCTGGCTCGACGGCGACGTGCGCGGGCCGGGGTACCTTGACGACTACGCGTTCCTCGCCCGCGGCGCGCTCGACACCTACGCCGCGACCGGCGACCCGGAGGCGCTCGGATTCGCCTTAGATCTGGCCGACGCGCTCGTCGCGGAGTTCTACGACGCGGACGACGATACGATATACTTCACGCGCGACCTCGACGGGGACGGGACCGGCGGGGCGGGAGAGCGCGCCGACGCGGGCCCGCTCATCGCCCGGCCGCAGGAGTTCACCGACCGGTCGACGCCGTCGAGCCTCGGCGTCGCGGCCGAGACGCTCGCGCTCCTCGACGGGTTCCGGACCGGCGGGGAGTTCCGTGAGATCGCCGAGCGCGTCGTGACGACCCACGCCGACCGGATCCGCGGCGGTCCGCTCGAACACGCCTCGCTCGTCCGGGCCGCGGACCTCGTCGAGACCGGGGGGATCGAGGTGACGGTCGCCGCCGACGAGGTGCCGGACGAGTGGCGCGAGACGCTCGGCGAGCGGTACCTGCCGGGCGCGCTCGTCGCGCCGCGCCCGGCCACGGACGCGGGGCTTGACGAGTGGCTCGACCGCCTCGACATGGTCGAGGCCCCGCCGATCTGGGCGGACCGGGACGCGACCGACGGCGAGCCGACCGCCTACGTCTGCGAGGGGTTCGCCTGCTCGCCGCCCCGGACCGACCTCGACGCGGCGCTCGCGTGGCTCGGCGGCGACGAGTGATCCGCGAACCGGTCGGGAGCCGGAACCGTTTAGCCGTCTCGGGACGGTGATTACGGGCGTGTACGACTTCGTCGTCGTCGGAGCGGGGCCGGCCGGGTCGCGGTTCGCGCGCCGGGCCGCCGAGGCGGGACGCGAGGTCCTCCTGCTGGAGTCGGGGACCGTCGGCGAACCGCTGGCCTGCTCCGGCCACGTCTCGACGGACCTCTGGGAGTACGTCGACGACGGGGCGGTAGACCGGCTCCGGCAGAACCGAGTGTTCGGCGCGCGGTTCCACGTCGGCGGGCCGGAGTCGGCCCCCTATCCGTTCTACAAGCGGGAGCCCGTGTCGAACGTGATCGACCGGGTCGGCCTCGATCGGACCTTGGCGGACCTCGCCGAGGACGCGGGCGCGGACCTCCGGGAGGGCCACACCGTCGTCTCGGTCGACGAGCGCGGCGACCGCGTCGTCGTCGAGGCTAGCCTCGCGGACGGCGCCACCGAGCGCTTCGAGGCGCGCATGGTCGCCGGGTGCGACGGTCCGACCTCGCGGGTGCGCCGCGCGCTCGACCTCCCGGAGCCGGACGAACTGCTCCACGGCGTCCTCGCGTTCGACGACGCGGCGGACGCGGGCGACTACGTCGACGTCCACCTCACCGCGCCGACGTTCTTCGCGTGGCGGATCCCCCGCGGCGACGCCGGCGTCGAGTACGGGCTCGCGGCGCCGCCGAGCGAGGACGTGTCGGCGGGCTTCGACCGGCTCACGGACGCGTACGGCGCGACGACGGACCGTCGCTGCTCAGGCGCGATCCCCGTGGGATCGCCGGCGCGGACGACGAGCGACCGCGGCTTCCTGATCGGCGACGCCGCCGCGCAGACGAAGCCGTTCACCGGGGGCGGAATCTTATACGGGATGCGCGCGGCCGACGTCGCCGCGGCGGCGATCGACCCGCGCGACCCGGCGACGCTCGCCGACTACGAGTCGGAGTGGCGCGAGGAGCTGTCGACGGAGATCCGGCTCGGGAAGGCGATACGGCGGTGCTACTCGCTGCCGGAGCCGGTCCAGCGGGTCGGGCTGCGGGCGCTCTCGGGCGAGATCGGCGTCCACATGGACGAGCCGTCCTCGTTCTTCTCGCCGTCGAACCTCCGGGCGCTGTTTTCGCGGGCCGAGCCGCCCGAGGAAGGCCGCGTAGAGAGAGACGGGTGACGGCGGCCTCGAAGGGTCTCGCGACCTCGCAGCGCGGCGCTACTCCTCGACGACGTTCGCGAACGAGACGTTCTCCCGGACGCTCGTGATCTCGACGGTCGGCTCCTCGCCGGGCTCGGCGTCGGGGACGATGACGACGTAACCGCGTTCGATCTTCGCGATCCCGTCGCCCTTGTCGCCCAGCGTCTCGATCGTCACCTCGCGGACCTCTCCCTCCGAGACGGGCGGGTCGGGTTGGACGGCCCCGGCGGCCCCGCGAGAGGTGGGTCGATCGCCCCCGTCGGACGGGGGGCCGCTGGCGTCGGCGTCGGCGTCGGGAACGGACGACGCGGCGCCGTCGTCGGCCGCCGCCGACGGCGAGCCGTCGGAGCGGTCGAGGACGGCGATCCGGTACGTCTCGCCGACGCTGACGCTTCCGTGTTCGATCTCCGACGCGGGGACGGTGACGACGTAGTCGTCGCCGCGGGACTCGACCCGACCCGTGTACAGACACGCGAGAGAATCCGTGATTTCGACCATGCCCACCCGTTGCGCGCACGGGGATGAAAAGCCACCTGTTCAGGCGTCCCACGCCCGATGGTAAACGTTTACCCTGTTCCGAATAAATCGGGGGGTATGAGCCGGAACTACGAGTCGCTCCACGACCCGAACGCGGAGTACACGATGCGGGAGCTCTCCGCCGAGACGATGGGGACCACGGGGACGCGCGGCGGCGATCGCAACGTCGAGATCACGGACGTCCAGACGACGATGGTCGACGGGAACTTCCCGTGGACGCTCGTCCGCGTCTACACCGACGCGGGCGTGGTCGGCACCGGCGAAGCGTACTGGGGCGCCGGCGTCTCGGAGCTGATCGAGCGCATGAAGCCGTTCGTGATCGGCGAGAACCCGCTCGACATCGACCGCCTCTACGAGCACCTGATCCAGAAGATGTCCGGCGAGGGCTCCGTCGAGGGCGTCACGGTCACGGCCATCTCCGGCATCGAAGTCGCGCTCCACGACCTCGCCGGCAAGATTCTCGACGTGCCCGCCTACCAGTTGCTCGGGGGGAAGTACCGCGACGAGATGCGCGTCTACTGCGACTGTCACACCGAGGACGAGGCGGACCCCGAGGCCTGCGCCGACGAGGCCGAGCGCGTCGTCGACGAACTCGGCTACGACGCGCTGAAGTTCGACCTCGACGTCCCCTCGGGCCACGAGAAGGACCGCGCGAACCGCCACCTCCGCCCCGGCGAGATCCGCCACAAGGCGGAGATCGTCGAGAAGGTCACCGAGCGCGTGAAGGACAAGGCGGACGTCTCCTTCGACTGCCACTGGACGTTCTCGGGCGGCTCCGCGAAGCGCCTCGCGGACGCCATCGAGGAGCACGACGTGTGGTGGCTCGAAGACCCCGTCCCGCCGGAGAACCTCGAAGTCCAGGAGGAGGTCACGAAGAACACGGTCACGCCGATCGCGGTCGGCGAAAACCGCTACCGCGTCACCGAGCTCCGCCGGCTCATCGAGAACCAGGCGGTCGACATCGTCGCGCCCGACCTGCCGAAGGTCGGCGGCATGCGCGAGACCCGCAAGATCGCCGACATCGCGAACCAGTACTACGTGCCGGTCGCGATGCACAACGTCGCCTCGCCGGTCGCGACGATGGCCGCGGCGCACGTCGGCGCCGCCATCCCGAACTCGCTCGCCATCGAGTACCACTCCTACGAGCTCGGCTGGTGGGAGGACCTCGTCGAGGAGAGTGTGATCGAGGACGGGTACATCGAGGTGCCGGAGGAGCCGGGCCTCGGCGTCACGCTCGACATGGACGCCGTCGAGGACCACATGGTCGAGGGCGAGACGTTATTCGACGAAGCGTAAGCCGAAGTCGAACTCGATAGGAGAGCGGAGCGAGCCTATCGGTGTTCGACGAAGCGTAGCTTCGTCGGGCGAGCGAATCTCCGATTCCCGTCGTCCGATCCGGCGTAAGCCGGGGCGAGCCAGCAGCGCGAAGCGCTGCGCTGTTTGACGAGGCGTAAGCCGAAATCACACGAGGAAATAGCTGCGTTTTCGAAGGTCGCTCTCTCGAGGGCGTGAGCGACCGCGTCAGGCGTCCGCGACGATCCGGTCGAGGGGGACCGGCTCCAGCCCGCGACGGTCGAGTTCCGTCTCGATCTCTTGTACCCGGGGATCGATCACGTCGGGCTCGTGGCTGTCGGTCCCGACGCTCACGTCGACGCCGGCGTCGACGAGGCGGTCGAGGAAGGCGGGGGCCGGGTGGAACTCGCCGTAGCCGTCGAGCAGCCGCCCGGCGTTGATCTCCGGGACGGTCCGCGAGTCGCGGAACGCCTCGGCGACCGCGGCGTAGTGGTCCTCGGTCGCGAACCCGCGGAGGTGGGGGTTGCGCTCGACCAAGTCCGGGTGCGCGGCGATCGCGAACAGCTCCGACTCGACCAGGGCGACCAGCTTCTCGAAGTACCGGTCGACGAGTTCGCGGCGCTCCGCCTCGGGCTTGTCGGCGAAGTGCGAGCGCGTGTGGACGTTGACGCCGTCGAGGTCGTGGACGCTGCCGACGGCGTAATCGAAGTCCGCCTCGTCGAGGAACTCGGCGATCGCGTCCGCGTGTTCGGGGTCGTAGTCCATCTCCGCCGCGTCGAACACGTCGACGTCGACGTCGTCGCGGACCGACTCGATCGCGTCGCGGCGCCGCTCGTAGGTCAGGTCGAGGTTGAACCCGAACGCGCGCTTGTGCTCCCGCGCGTTCGGCGCCGGCGAGACGTTACAGTGGTCTGCGAGCCCGATCCCGTCGAGCCCGGCGTCTGCGGCGGCCTCGACCATCCACCGGAGGAACGCCCCGTCCGAGTAGTTCGTGTGGGCGTGGTAGTCGTACACGACGGTAGTTCGTCTCGGGTGGACTCGAATGTTCGGGTCGCGTGCGAACGGCTGGCGTGCGGAGGCCCGTCAAGCGCGCGTCGCCCGACCGACGGGAGCGAAGCCAGCAATATAATCCGGGAAACGAGTTGAAAGTTCATTTAGATAATTTTTTGATACTTATGTGTGTCACATCAACTCATGGGTGCTACCGACAAGATAACATGTCGCGTCGTCGACGACGATTCCCGGCCGCTGGCGGGGCGGATAGTCATCGGCGAACGGGAGGACGGCGACCGCATCGGCCACTGGATGACCGAGGACGACGGGAACTTCGTCCTCGAAGCGGACGGCGGCGCCGACCTCGACAAGGTCTCGTTCACCGTGCGGAACCCCGCGCGGGGCGGGACCGAGGAGCCGGTCCGACGGCGGCGGCGACCGGACGGGAGCGAGGCGGCGCTCCACCTCTCGGTGAACGCGCGCAGCGTCGCCCTCCACGGCGGGAGCGACCACCGCGGGATGAACGAGGCCGCGTGTACGGCCGCGGGCCCGGTCCGGAGCCACCGGTTCCACACGCAGTTCCCCGAGCTGGACCCGTACGACCGCGACGAGGAGTTACTCCGGACGCTCGGCGGCGCCGACGGCGAGGCGGGGGCGCCGATGATGGAGTCGCCCGACGACCCGGTCGGGGACGCCGAGACGCCGGCCGGCTACGGCATCTTCGGTCAGTTCGTCGACCACGACCTCACGTTCGACCCGACCTCCGACATCGACCGGCGCAACGACCCGGCCGCGCTGCGGAACTTCCGGACGCCGGCGCTCGACCTCGACTCACTGTACCGGACGAACGCGGAGGCGGCACCGTTCCTCTACGACCACGAGACGGACGAGCGAAAGCTTCTCACCGGCGACGCGGTCGCGCCGGACGCCGAGGACGGCGGCGGGCTCTCGGGGCTCCCGGGGACGGACCTCCAGCGGAACGAGCAGGGGATCGCGCTGATCGGCGACCCGCGGAACGACGAGAACGTCGTCGTCTCGCAACTCGAGCTCGCCTTCGTGAACTTCCACAACCGCGTCGTCGACCACCTCCGCGGTCCCGGATCGTCGCTCGTCGAGGACGGCGAGTCCGTCCTTGAAGCCGCGCAGCGACTCGTCAGGTGGCACTACCAGTGGGTCGTGCGACGCGACTTCCTCCCCCGGATCTGCGACCGCTACGTCCTGGCCGACATCGAGGAGCGGGGCCGACAACACTTCGTGCCGCCGGGGCGCACGCCGGCGATCCCGGTCGAGTTCGGAGGCGCCGCGTACCGCTTCGGCCACAGCATGATCCGACACGCGTTCGACGTCAACGACGAGGTCGGCGAGGTGCCGCTGTTCCCGACCGGCCCCGGGGACGGGCGGAACCTCCGCGGCGGCCGACCGGTCCCGAGCGACCTCGTCGTCGACTGGTCGCGGCTGCTCGACACCGGCGACGGCGACTACCAGCCCTCGCGGAAGATCGAGCCCCTCCTCGCGCCGACGCTGTTCAACCTCCCGATCGCCGGGGACTCCTCGCTCGCCGTCCGGAACCTCCGGCGCGGGAAGGCGCTCGGCCTGGCCTCCGGACAGGACGTCGCCGCGCGGATGGGGTACGATCCGATCCGCAACGAGGCGTTCGGCGACGAATCGGCGATCATGGAGGCGCTGCAGGCGCACGGTCGCGGCGCAGACCCCGACTCGCCGCTCTGGTACTACGTGCTCGCCGAGGCGGACTACCAGCAGGACGGCGAGCGACTCGGCGCGGTCGGCAGTCGGATCGTCGCCGAGACGCTGATCGGGCTGATCGAGGCTGACGAGACCGCCTACCCCAACGCCGCGCCCGACGGCTGGGAGCCGAGCCTCCCGCAGCCGACGGCGACCGACGGGTACACGCTGGCGGACATCACGGCGTTCGCGGCCGAGGCGAACCCCGACGGACTGGTGATCGAGGCCGTCGACGCGGGCCCGGGGAGCGGCGGCGATGCGGGAGCTAACGGTGACGCCGGCGACGTGACCGGCGACGTGCTCGACGAGTCGGTGACCCTACGGAACGCCGCGGCGGAGCCGATCGACCTGACCGGGTACGTCATCGACCTCGACGGCCAGCGCGACGACCTCCCGGACGCGACGCTCGGGCCCGACGAGACCCTGACGGTTCACGTCGGCGCCGGCGCGGACACGGCGACCGACCACTACCTCGGCCGCGACGCGCCCGCGCTCGACGACGAGGGCGAGGTCGTCACCGTGTACGCCCCCGACGGCGAGCGCACGACGAGGCGGCGGTACGTCGGTTAGGCGGCCGTACGTCGGCTAACGGGCAGTACCTCGGCGAGGCGCCATCCCTCACCGCCGCTCGCCGACGAGCGCGTTCGCGGAGATGACGAGGAACGCGACCCCCGACATGCCGGCGATGACGGCGAACGACGCGCCCCAGCCGAACAGGTCCGCGACGAGCCCGACGCCGACCGAGCCGGCCGAGCCGATCACCGTGTAGACGGTCCGTATCAGGCCGAACCCGGCGCCTCGTTCCGCGTCGCCGAGGGCGTCCATGAATCGCGGGTCGATGGCGGAGAAGAAGCTCGACCCGAGCCCGGCGAGCAGCACGACGATCCCGAGCCCGCCGACCGTCGGCAGCGCCGGCAGCCCGACCGGGACCGGCAGCCGGACGAGGTCGGGGAGCGCCACCAGCCCTCCGAGGCCGAGCGCGCCGCTGAGGAGGGCCGCGGCGATGCTCGCGTCGCGGCCCAGCCGGTCAGAGAGCCCGCCGAGCCCGACCTGCGCGCCGGCGCGGACGACGAAGAACGCCGAGAAGACGCCGCCGGCGAACGCGGGGTCGTACCCCCGGAGCTCCACGAGGAACGTCGGCAGGAAAGAGATGACGCCCTGCGCGACGTACGTGCCGAGCGTGGCGACGACGAGCGGGACGAGCACCTCACGGCGCCCGACCAGTTCGAGCAGCGGGCCGACCTGGAGCCGCTCCGCCATCGGCTGGTCGGGGCGCCGCGGCTCGGTCGGCCGGACCCGCCGCGCGAACAGGAGGAAGATGGGAACCCCGACGACCGCGGCCAGCGCGACCCCGGGCCGCCAGCCGTAGCGGACGCCGACCCACGTCGCGGCGACCGGCGCCACGAGCCCGGCGAGCGGGCCGCCGAGCGAGTGGATCCCGACCGCGGTGCCGAGGTCGTCGAACGTCCGCGAGAGCAGCGTGGTCGCCACCGCGTAGTGGAGCCCCGCCACGAGCCCGAGGAGCACCGCCGCCAGCACGAACGCGGGGAAGACCGGTACGACGGCGAGCGCGAGGCTCATCGCGGTCGTGCCGCCGACGGCGACGAGGATCACCCGACGCTCGCCGAACCGGTCTGCGAGGATCCCGCTCGGGAACTGCGAGAGGCCGTAGGCGAACCACATCCCCGAGAGCGCCACCCCGACCGCCGTGTTCGAGACACCGAAGTCGTCGATGATGAGGGGGACGACTGGACTGATCGCCAGCCGCGCGAAGTACGTCACGAAGAACGCCAGCATACACAGCGTCAACACCGTGTGGCGGTACCGCCAGTTCATCCGACAGTCACGGGCGACTCATCGGGGCGGTCGGCCGTCAACACTTTCGGTTCCAGCAGGCCGTGAGCCGGTCGAGCGAGGTCAGCCCACGGCCCCCGTGTCGACCCGGCTCCCGACCCACAGGAGCGTGAGGAGGAGCCCGGCCACGGACGCCGGCATGAACCACCGGAACGCGGCGAGCAGTCCCGCCGAGGCCTGAAGGCCGATCACCGCCAGGAACGCGGGGCCGCAGCAGGCGACCCCGGAGAGGATCCCCGGAAGGCCCGCGGCGGCCCCCGCGCCGGCGCCGATCCGACAGGCCGAGGGGCCGCGCCACGCGACGACCGAGACGGCGAGCGTGACGCCGACGAGCACCGCGAGCGCGAGCCCGAGGGCGGCGTTGACGGGAGCGAAGAGGTACTCGACCGGTCCCGCGGAGAGCAGCGCCACGGGCTCGTACTGGAAGGGCGCGACGCGCCGGGTCGCGAGCGCGACCGGGTCGGCGGCGACGACGAGGTCGAACCGCGGCGTCCCGGCCGACTCGACCGCGCCGGCGCGCAGACCGAGGTGGCCGAGTCCGAGGTGGTAGGCAACGAGATAGGCGCCGGTGACGGCACCCGCGGTCGCCCGGCCGTCGCGCCGACCGAGGGCGGCGCGGACGGCGAACACCGTCCGGCGGACGAGTCCCGCGAGGCACGCGCGCGGCGACGCGGCCGGCGCGGCGGTCTCACCCCCCATAGCCCGCTCGCGTGTGCTCCCCGACGAACGCGGTGTCCGGGTAGAAGCCGTACCAGGCGAACCACATCGCGTCGAACGCGAGGAGCCGTTCGAGCGGCAGGTCCGCGGCCTCGAACCCGCCCTCACCGTCGACTCGGTACTCGTCGCCGTCCGGTTCGACCGCCACCTCGTCGGGGTTCCGGTAGACGTACCCCGTCGAAAGGGCAGGGTCGGCGACGGCGATGACGGCGGGGCCGCCCTCGCCGACGGTCCCGGTCAGCACTCGCTCCGAGAGCAGCGTGGTCTTGTCGAAGGCGACCGCGCCCGTCGCGGTCCGCGCCCCGATGACGACGGACTTCGCGTGGCCGTCCTCGGGGGACGCGAGCGGCGGGAACCTGGTCCCGTCCCGCACGTAGTACCCGCTCAGCGGCGCGTAGCTCCCGTACGGGTCGCTGTCGTAGCGGCGGACGTAGCCGGTCTCCTCGGTCATGAGGGAAGCGTCGGGATGTCGCGTCGCCCACTCGCCGGCGGTCGTCCACACGACGCGGAACTCGTCGAGGGTCTCGTCGGCCATCGACCCGTCGACCCCGGTGGCGAGCATCTGCGGCCACCAGCTGTCGGTGGCGCGGTCGTACATGATCAGGTTCGAGTTCACGAGCCGGCCCGACACGCCGAACGTCGTGTCGCCGCGACGGAACCCCTGTGCCGTCCCGGTGAGCGGGCAGTAGGTGATCGCGACCGACTCGCCGCCGACCTCGTCGTTGACGATCTCGTGGTGCGAGAGGATGCGACGTGGATACGCCTTCGCCTCGCCGCCGCGGACGACGCCGAACACCGGCTCGTTGCCAGCCATATCCGCCTCCGCGATCGGCCGAAACGCGGGGTCGTCGACGGAAGGGATCCCGTCCTTGCCGACGCCGCCGTCGAGCGACTCGGAGACGAGGGTGTCGGCCTCGTACGCGAGGTGATAGCCGGCGTCGACGGTCGGCGGGGGAGCTCCGGCACCCGTGTCCTCAGCGCCTCCGGTGACGGAGTCCGTCGCTCGGCCCCCGAGGCAGCCGGCGAGGGACGCCCCGCCGACCGCCGCGATCCCGGCCAGCGCCGCGCGACGGGTTCGGTACATGTCGTCGTCTCCGGCTTCGAGCGTATAAAATCCGCAGCGCGGGTGTGATTCACACGCACAGCCGATCTCCGGCGGCAGTCCGATGTCCGACGAGGCGGGGTCGCTACTCGTGACCGCTCGACGATCGCTCCCGCAACCGGTCGGCGATCGCCGCGCCGGCGGTCCGCGGGTCGGCCTCCCGCACCGTCACCGGATCGCCGACGGCGACGGACCCCGGTTCGACCACGTCACAGCAGAGGCCGCCGCGGTTCCGGAGCGCCGACGCGAGGCCGTCCTCGCCGGCGAGCTCCTCGAGGTGCGCACACGGCGGTCTCCGTCGGGTCGGTCGCAGGAGGGCGTCGCCGACCGCGACGGTCGCGCCGAGGAGCGAGTCCATCTCCGCGCCGAACCCCTCGACGACCACGTTGCGACGGTGACGGCCGTCGCGCACGTCGATGCCGGTCGCCTCACGGACCGCGGTCAGCGCCTCCCCGGCGACGAGCGTGACCGCGCAGCCGTCGAGTTGGAAGTGGCCGTCGCCGCGGCGGTAGCGGTCCCCCTCCACGCCGTCGGGACAGACCTCGACCGCCTCGCGACGGACCGGCGGGGCGCCGCCCTCGGGGGCCGTCACGAGCGCAGTGACCGCGCCGGGGCCCGCGTCCGCATCGTTCGATTCGGGTCGCCGATCGGCCGGCATCAGGGCTCCCCGAGAAGCGTCGTGTCGTCCGGCTTCAGCCATTCGCGGTGCGCGTAGTAGAGCGCGGCGACCGGAGGCGCGGGGAGCGCGGCCAGCGTGTAGATCCACTTGAAGACGCCCAGGTCGGCGACGCGTCGCTCGGCGAGCGAGAGCGCGTCGAGCAGGATCGTTGCGGTCGCCAGCGGCGCGAGCAGGTAGCTGTGCGCGAAGGCGACGGCCGGTCCAACCGGGGTCGCAGGCGTCAGCAGCGCCCAGTCGACCGCGTACAGGACCGTCCACGCTCCGACGGTCGCCGCTATCGCGGCGAGCCACGGTCCGTCGAAGCGGCGGTCCGAGCCCCCCGTCGGACCGCCGTCGGCCGGGTCGCGGTCGGGCGGCTCCGTCTCCGATTCGGCGCGCGTGTTCACGCCCGATCTGGGCGCCGAACGCTAATCAACACCGGGGTCGACCGCCGCGGCGCGGTCACTCGCCGAAGGTCCCCGCCGTCAAGTACCGCTCGCCGCTGTCCCAGAAGACGGTGACGACGAGGGGTTCCTCGCCGACGAACGCGCCGCTCTCGCGCAGTTCGGCCGCGACGACCTTCGCCGCGAGGTTCGACGCGCCCGACGACTGGCCGACGAGGATCCCCTCCTCGCGAGCGAGCCTGCGGCACTCGGTCTCGGCGTCGCCGAGTTCGACCGTGTGGACCTCGTCGATCAGGTCCACCTCGAGGTTCGGCGAGACGAAGCCCGGCCCCATCCCCTGGAAGTCGTCGGCGCTCGGCTCCTCGCCCGAGAGGACGGCGTTGTCCGCGGGCTCGACGGCGTCGATCCGGACGTCCGGGAACGCCTCTCGGAGACGGCGGCCGATCCCGGTGATCGTCCCGCCGGTGCCGACCCCGGCGACCAGGGCGTCGACGGTGCGGTCGCCCACCTGATCGAGTATCTCCGGGCCGGTCGTCTCGTAGTGCGCGCGGGGGTTGGCGGAGTTCTCGAACTGGCGGAGCTGGACGGTGTTCGGCTCCGCCTCCAGCTCGTCGGCGCGGTCCTTCGCGTCGGAGATGTCGCCGTCGACGAGCTCGACGGTGGCGCCGTACGCCCGCATGAGTCGGCGGCGCTCGATCGATTTCCCTTCGGGCATCACGAGGGTGACGTCGTAGTCGCGCGCCGCGCCGACCATCGCGAGGCCGATGCCGGTGTTGCCCGACGTGGGCTCGACGATGCGGTCGCCCCGCTCGATCTCGCCCGCCTCCTCGGCGGCCTCGACCATGTACAGCGCGGGGCGGTCCTTCGCCGAGCCGCCCGGGTTGCGGGACTCGACCTTCGCCGCGACCGTCGTCCCCGCGGGCGCGTCGACCCGCACCAGCGGCGAGCCGAGCGTCGACAGGATGTCGTCGTCCATTACCCGAACCGAGGCGGTCGTGACCCAAAGGCCCCGCGGACTCCGGCAATCGATGTCGCCCGCGGCTGGGGCTTCGGGGGTGTCAGCAGTCGGTCTGTAGCCGAGGACAGAAATCAGGTGTGTCTGCGAACTCGACGAGGTGTCGTCGACGGACCCGAATCGAATGTGCTCTTGCCACCGACGCGCCGTTTACGTGCCTCCGTGATCTACCGATCCCAATGACTCTCGAAACGCTCGCGCCCGCGGACGACCTCGACGCGGACGCGTTCGACGACTCGGTCCTCGACGCGCTCGCGGCGGACGACTACGTGTTCAAAGTGTGGGGCGGCGACTGGTGTATCGACTGCCAGCGACAGCTCCCCGAATTCGGTGCCGCGCTCGCCGCCGCCGGCGTCCCGGACGACCGCATCGAGTCGTTCCCGGTGACGAAGGGCCCGGGCGGGAAGGAGGGCGAACTCGTCGAGGCGTACGAGATCGGGCTTATCCCCACTGTCGTCGTCGAGTCGCCCGAGGGCGAGGAGGTCGCGCGGTTCGTCGAGGAGGAGGCCGTCTCCATCGCTGAGTACCTCGCGGACCGGCTCGCGGACGTCGAAGCGACGGCCTGAGTCGACGTTCGGGGCCGCGACACGGACTCAGCCGTCTTCCGCGTTCACGTCGCCGGCGTAGTAGAGCGCGGCCATCACGACGCCCATCGTGACCGCCTGAACCGTCGTCGACGCGCCGAGAGCGACGCCGACCGCGAGCACCGACGCCGTCACCACGGCGCCGGTGAAGAGGGCGTAGCGCAGCCGCGAGAGGCCGCGCGCCCAGTCGTCGGCCCGGCGGTACAACTGTCGGGGACCAGCCATATTCCGTGGTCTCGCGCGCGGAGCAAGTACCTTCGGGTGGGCGCCTATCGCCGAGTCCGCGCGCCAGGGCGAGGCCGACCGCTCAAGTCGGTGCGGCGTCGACCCCGAGCATGGCACGCGTCACGGTCTGGAACGAGTACCGCCACGAGCGCGAGAGCGACGCCGTCGCCGAGGTGTACCCCGACGGCATCCACGCCGTCGTCGCCGACGCGCTCCGCGAGGGGGGCCACGAGGTCCGCACCGCGACCCTCGATGAGGGACCGGAGCACGGGCTCACTGAGGCGGTCTTGGACGACACCGACGTGCTCGTCTGGTGGGGCCACGCCGCTCACGACGAGGTGCGCGACGCGGTCGTCGACCGCGTCCACGAGCGCGTCCTCGACGGGATGGGCCTCCTCGTCCTCCACTCCGCCCACTACTCGAAGATATTCAGGCGGCTGATGGGGACCAGCTGCTCGCTGAAGTGGCGTGAGGCCGCCGAGCGCGAACGGCTCTGGGCGATCGAGCCGAGCCACCCGATCGCGGACGGGATCGGCGAGGCGATCGAACTCGACGAGACGGAGATGTACGGCGAGCGGTTCGACGTGCCGGCGCCGGACACGCTCGTCTTCACCTCCTGGTTCGAGGGCGGCGAGACGTTCCGCTCCGGCTGCTGTTACCGCCGCGGGAACGGGCGGGTGTTCTACTTCCGGCCCGGTCACGAGACGTACCCGATCTACTACGACGAGGACGTCCGACGGGTGCTCCGGAACGCGGTCGGCTGGGCGGAGCCTGGCGACGGGCCGACGCCCGAGTTCGGCAACGCGGACCCGAGAGAAGAGATCGACACGAGCGACGACCGGACCGTTCACTGAGGAGAATCGTCGAACGGGCGCGTCGTCGGACGGACGCGTCGTCGGCCTGGCGCATCGTCGGGCGAGAACGCCGTCAGCCACCCGCTGTCAGGCCACGTCGCGCAGTCGCATGAACGCGTTCATCATGGCCGATTCGGCTTTCCTGAGGTGTTCGGACGCGGTGCTCGGCGAGGCGCCGATCCGCTCGGCGACATCCGAGACGGACGCCGCGCGCGGGGACTCGTAGTAGCCGCACTCGACGGCGGCCGCGACCGCGTCGAACTGCCGGTCGGTCAGTCCCGGGTCGAAGAGGTGCTGGCGCCAGTCGTACTCGCCGATGCGGAGGACCTCGCTTTCGATCCGCTCCGGGAGCGCGGCGAGGCCCTCCCGGAGCGGCTCGTGATCCCCGAGGATCGTCAGCCTCGCGACGCCGCTCGGACGGAAGTCGATCGGCGGGACCACGACGATGCCGGTCCGCCGGAGCGAGCCGAACATCGCGTCGTCGACGGCGTCGCGCCGTTGCGTGAGGAAGACGTAGTAGCCCGTCCCGTCGATCCGGGTGACCTCGAACTCCCGGATGCGGTCGACTGACCGCAGCGCGTCGACGTACACGTCGATGTCCCCTTCCACGTAGAACAGGAAGGTGTCGGCGGTCTCGTCGAAGAGGCTGCCGTGAAGGAGCACGTCCCGACCGATGGCGTCCGACTCGTCGACCAGTCGGTGCATCGGATGCATGAGTTCCGGCGGGTACCGGAGTTCGAGGCGCAGATACTTCACGGCGGACAATGACGACGGCGGTTTTATAAATATCCGTACTGAGCCGGCAGAAGCCTCGGGTCGTGCGCTCACGTCTCTTCCGGTATGTCGACAGAGCTGCTGCGCGAGCGCGACGACGAGGAGACGGCGGACGCGTTTTCGTCCGTCTGCGGGCTGATAACGGGGCGTGAGAGCCACCTGAACGCCCCCGCGGCGAGGGTCCGACCCGACGCGGTTCAGGAGGCGCTCTCCACGCTGCGAGACGAGGCGGGGTACGACCACCTCGCCTGCGTCACGGCACAGGAGTACGAGAACCGGTACGAGTCGATCTACCACCTGCGCTCCTACGACGACCCGACCCGAGAGCTCAGCGTCGTGGTTCCCACCGACAAGGAGGACCCGGTTTCGGAGTCCGCCGCGTCCGTGTTCCGCACCGCGGACTGGCACGAGCGCGAGGCGTACGACCTCGTCGGGATCGAGTACGACGATCACCCGGACCTCCGCCGGATCCTGCTCCCCGAGACGTGGCAGGGGCACCCCCTGTCGATGGACTACGATAAGGATCAGCCACAGATCGCCGCCCTCTCCGAGAACGAGCCGATCGAACCCGGGTCGTCGACCGCGACCGGCAGCGACACCATGCTGCTCAACATCGGGCCGCACCACCCCGCGACCCACGGCGTCTTACACCTCCAGGTCACCCTCGACGGCGAAACGGTCGTCGGCGTGGAGCCCGACATCGGCTACATCCACCGCTGCGAGGAGCAGATGGCGCAGTCCGGGACGTACCGTCACCAGATCATGCCGTACCCCGACCGCTGGGACTGGGGCGGCGCGGGGCTGCTCAACGAGTGGGCGTACGCCCGGGTCGCCGAGGACCTCGCCGACATCGAGGTGCCAGAGTACGCGCACGTCGTCCGCACCATGGCCGCGGAGTTCAGCCGGATCCTCTCGCACATGCTGTCGATGGGCGCGTACGCGCTCGACGTGATCGGCGACTTCACGGCGACGTTCATGTACGCCATACAGGAGCGCGAGCGCGTTCAGGACATCGTCGAGGAGCTGACGGGCCAGCGGCTGATGTTCAACTACTTCCGGCTCGGCGGCGTCGCGTGGGACCTCCCCGAACCCCGTGAGGAGTTCCTGCGGAGCGTCCGCGAGTACCTCGACGGCCTCCCGCGCCGCATCGAGGAGTACCACGACCTCCTGACCCGGAACGAGATCCTCCAGCTCCCCACAGTGGACACGGGAACCCTCCCGCCGGAGGTCGCGAAGAGCTACGGCGCGACCGGCCCCGTCGTCCGCGGCTCGGGGGTCGACTACGACCTCCGCCGCGACGACCCGTACGGCTACTACGACGAGCTCGACTGGGATGTGGTGACCGAAGACGGCTGCGACAACTACAGTCGCCTGCTCGTCCGGATGGGCGAAGTCGAGGAGTCCGCGAAGATCATCGAGCAGTGCGTCGACCTGCTCGAAGACTGGCCCGAGGACGAGCGGACCGTTCAGGCGAACGTCCCGCGGACGATCCGGCCGGACGACGACACGGAGATCTACCGGGCCGTCGAGGGCGCCAAGGGCGAACTCGGCATCTACATCCGCGCCGACGGCACCGACAAGCCCGCCCGGTTCAAGATCCGCGGGCCCTCGTTCTCGAACCTCCAGACGCTGCCGGAGATGGCCGAGGGGGAGTCGATACCGGACCTGATCGCCGCGCTCGGCAGTCTCGACACGATCATGGGAGAAGTCGACCGCTGAGGCGGCGCGGCGAGCCGGCGGCTCATCGGTGTAGGACGACCGCCGCTACGGCGCGGACGTTGAAAGGCGACCGCCTCGCGCGAACGCGAGACGACCGGTTGTGTCGCACGCCGGCGGCCGGTCGAGTAGCAGTCGACCGTGGGCGTATTTAAACCCTCGTCCACGGAGTCGCAAGCGGACGGCCGACGCGCCCGGTCACTCCGGCCGGTGGACCTCGCCGTCGCGCGAGTCGGCGTCCTTCCGACGGACCGCGGCGGCCGCGTTGTTCGCGTCGTAGCCGAAGAACACGTCCTTCGCGTACGTCTCGGCGACCTCAGTCGCGTGGATCAGGTCGTCGACGTCGACCTCGACCGCGTACAGTTCCAGCGAGAACGGCGTCTCCGGCGGCGCGCCGTGGAGGGAGTAGTCGCCGCCGAGCATCGAGCGGAACCCCCGCGCGATGGTCTCCAGCCAGTAGGTCGTCGCGTACTCGGTGTCGTACAGCGGGACGACGAACTCGTCGACGTGGGCGGCGAGGCGGTCGACGTCGAGGCCGGCCCGCTCGTAGAGGTGGTCGGGGTACGGGTCGGGGTACAGCGTCAGCAGGAGTCGGCCGGGGACCAGATCGGCCGCCTCGGCGACGAAGTCGGTTATCACGTCCGCGCGCCAGTCGGCGAACTCCTCGCGGTCGCTCTCGGCGAACAGACGCTCACAGCGGTCGCAGTGACAGAACCCCTCGCGGGGGAACCCCACGTCGTCGAGGCGCACGTCCTCGTTCTCGGCGGCGCAGTCCGCGATGATCTCCAAGAGTCCCTCGCGGTACTCCGGGTGTGTCGGGCAGATGTACGCCCAGTCGAAGTAGTCGCGGTCGCGAGTCGCCGGCTCGCCGCGCTCGTCGACCGGGACGAGGTCGTCGTCCTCGCTCGTGGCCGCGTTGTCGCCGAAACACGACACCATGTTCACGGCGTCCGGCAGGGGCTCGGCCGCCCGCCCCGTGACGTCTTTCACCTCGTAGAAGCCGAGGTCGAACGGCTCCATCGCGACCTCGTCGGCGTTGCGCGTGACGACCCCGTACATGGAGTCGCATACGTGACTGGTCGGTAAAAACGGACGGTATCGGGGTGGTCGACCGGGGAGGCGAGTCGACGCGGAGTCTAATTCGGCGTGCCGTGCGGCGAGTGGTGTGACGAGCGCGGCGTCGAGCGGAGAGCGCGAGCGCGGCGTCTCGCGGTTACTCCACTTCGACCGGCTGTTTGTCGCCGGCGAACAGGAAGTACGCGAGCGCGACGAGCGACAGGACGAGGACGAGCTTGGCTTTCTTGCTCATACTTGCCGGTTGGAACGGTGGGCGCTAAAACCTACCGGACCGAGAACAGGTCGCCCCGAATAGGTCGGAACAAGACAGGTCGCCCCGAGTAGAACGGACAGAAAACAGGCTGCCCAGAGCGGAGCGACCCGCGGCGCCGGCCGCCTCAGACGTCGATGTGATCGGCGATGTCGGACCGCAGGATCGTCGCGCAGTAGTCGCAGCGCACCCCGTCGGCGACCACGTCGAACCGCGTCTCGACCGGCTCGCCGGCGTTGGTGATACAGTTGCGGTTCGGACAGGAGAGCACGCCGGTGACGCCGTCGGGACGGGTGACCCGGTTCTTCTCGACGACCTCGAAGTCGCGGACGATGTTGATCGTCGCCTCGGGCGCGATGAGCGAGAGCACGTCGACCTCCGACTGCGACAGCTCCCGGTCCTCGACCTTCACGATGTCCTTGCGGCCGAGCCGGTCGGAGGGGACGTTCATCCCGACGGAGACGCCCAACCCCTCGGAGCCGTCGATGCCTAAGATTGCGAGGACGTTCAGCGCCTGGCCCCCCTCGACGTGGTCGATAACGGTGCCGTCGCGGATCTTCGAGACGCGCAGCTCGTGATCGCTCATCGACTCACCTCCGTCTCCTCGTCGCCATCCGGGTTCGCGTTCTCCAACAGGGTGTCGAGCAGCGCCATCCGCACCGGGATCCCGTTGTGCGCCTGCTCGAAGTAGCGGGCGTGGTCGGTCTCGTCGACGTCGGGCGCGATCTCGTCGACGCGCGGGAGCGGATGCATCACGGTGAGGTCGTCGGGGGCGTCCGCCAGCGTCTCGGCATCGATCTGGTACTCGCCCGCGACGCGGTGGTACTCGTTCTCGTCCGGGAACCGTTCCTTCTGGATCCGGGTGACGTACAGCACGTCGAGCTCGTCGAGGACGGGTTCGAGATCATCGTGTTCGCGGATCTGCGCGCCCGTCTCGTGGAGGTCGAAGCGCACGGAGCGCGGGAGCCGCAGCGACTCGGGGCTGATGAAGTGCTGGTTGGCGTCGAACTCCGTCAGCGCGGCCGCCAGCGAGTGGACCGTCCGGCCGTACTTCAGGTCGCCCATGACCCCGATCGTGAGGTCGTCGAGCCCGTGGTCCTCGCGGATCGTGTGGAGGTCGAGGAGCGTCTGGGAGGGGTGTTGTCCGGCGCCGTCGCCCGCGTTGACGACCGGTACGTCGACGCGCTCCCCGGCGAGCGTCGCGGCACCCTCGCTGGGGTGGCGGAGGACGAGGGCGTCCGCGTACCCCTCGATGACGCGGACGGTGTCGGACAGCGACTCCCCCTTCGAGACGGACGAGGAGTCGACGTCGCCCATGTCGATGGTGTTCATCCCGAGGCGCTTGGCCGCGCTGTCGAAGCTCATCCGGGTCCGCGTGCTCGGCTCGAAGAAGCAGAGCGCGAGCACGCGGCCGGCGTGCCGGTCCGCGTAGGCGGCGGGGTCGTCGGCGACCGCCCGGGCCCGGTCGAGTACGGCCTCGATGTCATCCCGCGAGAGCTGGGTCGCGGTGATGAGGTGGTCCTGTCGCATCGTCAGAGATGGGTGTCGGCAGTATCTTGAATCCCTCGGCTCGGGGCGCAGCGCGGGTGTTCACGGACGTGCGTACCCGCTCGGGTCGCCGTTTCGATATCCGCAACGCGCCCCGAACCGGTCCGGGATCGGCGCGACAGAGTCGAAGACTCGCCGCCGTGCCGACCCCTCGCCGCCGTACATAAGCCGCCGCGGACCGAAGCGGATCGCATGGCAGACAACGACCCGGCCGACCTGCTCCCGAACGACCGCGTGAAGCAGGCGGCCCTCGACGGCGAGGTGACGCAGCTCCACCGCGGGAACCGATACGGCGAAGAGGGCGACACCTTCGAGATCGACGGCGTCGCCTTCGAACTGGTCGAGGTGACCGAGCGCACGCTCGGCGACATGACCGACGAGGACGCGAAGCGCGAGGGGTCGCCGTCGCTGTCGGCGTACAAGGAGCGAATGGTCCGCGCGCACGGCGGGAACTTCGAGTGGGACGACGACGCCGACGTGGTCAGACACCGGTTCGAGCGCGCCGAGTAGGGCCGGAGAAGGCGGGACGGCTCAGTCGTCGTCCGCGGCTGCGCCGTCTCCCGCCGCGGTCGCCGCGTCGTCCTCGATGCTCGGCGGGTACTTCCCGCGGTCGAGCTTCAGATCGGACTGCGGGCGGGCCATACAGGTGAGCGCGTACCGCTCGGCTTCCTCGTCGGAGAGGCCGCGAGCCGCGGGCTGTGTCACCTCGCCCTCGACGATCTCGGCGGAGCAGGCGAGACACATCCCGACGCGGCAGGAGTACTCCTGAGCGATCCCCTCCTCGAAGCAGGCGCTGAGGATCGTCTCCGTGTCGGCCACCTCGATCGTCTCGTCGGTGCCGACGAACTCGACGGTGTACTCTGTCATGGCGCGGAGTACCCGCCGACCGGTCAAAAAGGGTTCCCTCTATCCCGTCGCCGGCGCGGGGACGGAAGCGAGCGCTCGGTCGCTACGCGGCGGCGTCCGAGCGCTCGTTCCGCCTGTCACGAACGGTCCGCGCCACGACTAACACGCCGACGGCGACGAGGAAGTCTCGACCGATCGATCCGAACACGTCGACCCACAGGCGCATGATCTGCGGGTCGGCCGCGAAGGTGCCCGACCACAGCAGGGTCCTGAGCGAGTGGGGAGCGACTCCGACGTACTGTCCCGCGAGCCCGCCGATGAGCGCGCCCGCGAAGAGCGCGAGTAGCGACCGGCCGGTCAGTGGAATCCGCGAGCCGGGAGCGATAAGCGCGTAGAACGCGACGAACAGAAGCCCCGGCACCACGAGGTAGGTTCCGGCGACGTCGACCACGAGGTCGAGCGGCGTTCGGGCGGTCACCGGCTGTCCCTCCCGTATCGCGTACTGGCGGGACCGAGTCACGGCTTCGAGGAACACCACTCCCGCCGTGACGGCGGCGAGGGCGTACGGCTTCGCTCGCGGCCGGCGGAGGAGCGCGTCGCGGCGGACCATGTCGGGCCCTGCGTCGCATCTCAGTAATATCTTGTTCCGACAACGGTCGCGCACCGCCTCCCACCTATCGCAACGACTAATCCCCCGCCGGACGCTTCCCGAGACATGACCGGCAAGGCCACCGCGCGAGCCCACCCGATCCAGGGGCTCGTCAAGTATCACGGGATGCGCGACGAGGAACTGCGGCTCCCGTACCACGACAGCATCAGCCTCTGTACCGCGCCGACCGCCACGACGACCACCGTCGAGTGGCAGCCGGACGCGAGCGAGGACGCATACGTCATCGGCGGCGAGGCGGTCGACGGCCGCGCGGCCGAGCGCATCGACATGGTCGTCGACCACGTCCGCGACCTGGCCGGCGTCGACGCCGCCGTCCGACTGGAGAGCGAGAACTCCTTCCCGTCGAACATCGGGTTCGGCTCCTCCTCGTCGGGCTTCGCGGCCGCCGCACTCGCCCTCGTGGAGGCCGCGGGCCTCGACATGTCTCTCCCGGAGGTCTCGACGGTCGCCCGCCGCGGCTCCTCCTCTGCCGCCCGCTCGGTGACGGGCGCGTACTCGCGGCTCGACGCCGGGCTCAACGACGAGGACTGTCGCTCCTCCCGGCTCGACGTGGGGGTGAGCGAGGACGGCTTCGACCCCGAGGAGGACCTCCGAATCGTCGCCGCACACGTCCCCGCGTACAAGGAGACGGAGGAGGCCCACCGCGAGGCCGCCGCGAGCCACATGATGCAGGCGCGGACCGCGCACGTCCAAGACCAGCTAGTTGAGATGACCGACGCGCTCCGCACGGGCGACTTCGACCGGATCTTCGAGACGGCGGAGCACGACTCGCTGTCCCTGACGGCCACGACGATGACCGGCCCCGCGGGATGGGTGTACTGGCAGCCCGAGACGATCGCCGTGTTCAACGCGGTGCGCGAACTCCGCGAGTCGGGCGTCCCTGTCTACTTCTCGACCGACACCGGGGCCTCGGTGTACGTGAACACGCTCGCGGACCACGTCGACGAGGTCGAGAGCCGGATCGCCGAGATCGGCGTCGACACCGACGTCTGGGAGGTCGGCGGTCCGGCGCGCGTCCTCGACGAGAGCGAGGCGCTGTTCTGAGGGGCGGGACGGGCGGGGCAGAACCGGCGCTGGCGGAGTCTGTCGCGGTGATTTATGAGCCCGCGGAATGAATGAAAGTGACATGTCACCGATCGCCGACACGATCCTCGCGTTCGACGGGCCCGCGCCCCGGGTCGTCGCCGATCTCCGGAGCGTGTCGTTCGAGGTCGAACACGTCCGCGAGGACGTGGAGGACCGCTACTCGGACGCCGACCTCGACGAGGCGTACCAGCTGGTGATGTCGAACCAGATCACGGGCGACGACTTCAAGCGCCTCGTGGGGAAGAGTCGGTACGCTGCGCAGACGCTGTTCTTCGACGACCTGGTGGTGTTCCTCTTCCCGTCGAACCGATACGACGCGGTGTTCGCGTCGTTCGACTACGACGAGTCCTTCCCGGTGAACGAGCTGGTGAGCGCGGTCTCTGAGGCGACGACCGAGTGACCGCGCGGCGGAACCGGTTCCCGGGCGTTAGCGGTCGGGGTTTTCGAGGTGATAGAGGAGGTCGTACTCGCCGACGTTCTCGCCGGTTTCGAGGACCTCGCTCAGCACGCGCTCGTGCTCCTCGTCGATGTCGTGGGACGACTCCTCGTACGCCTCGTAGACCGCGTCGATGTCCTCGGCTTTCATATAGTAAACGAGGTAGTCCCCGTCGTCGGCGTGCTCGACGAACGCGGTCTCGGAGTACATCCCTTCGTTGCGCAGGGTTTCAACCGCCTCGGACTCTCGATCCCGAATCTCTCGCGCCCACGCTTCGAGCCGCTCGGTCGCTCCGGGCTCGATCCGCTGTTTCGTGAGGACGACGTCGACCATACGGCCGGGTCGCGCCCGTTTCACCTAACGGTTGTCCGCCTTTGTTAATTGTTGGCACGCTCTCGGACGGCGGGAGTCAGTCCTCCTCCGGGTCCTCGCCGCGGGCCCGCTTGTACATGGCGAGGGCCTCCTCGCGGCGCTCCGAGTGGTCGACGATCGGCGCGGGATACGCCGGAGCCGCGTTCGCGCGCTGTGTCGGCGACAGCTCGTGCCACTCGTGGATGAGGTCGGGCTCGACGCCGCGCAGTTCGGGGACGTACGCCGTGATGTACTCCGCGTCGGGGTCGTATCGCTCGCCCTGCGTCATGGGGTTGAAGATGCGGAAGTACGGCTGCGCGTCGGTCCCCGTCGAGGCCGCCCACTGCCAGCCCCCGTTGTCGTTCGCGGTGTCGTGGTCGGCCAGCCGCTCGCGGAAGTGGTCGTAGCCGTGCCGCCAGTCCGCGAGCAGGTCCTTCGTGAGGAAGGAGGCGACGATCATCCGCACGCGGTTGTGCATGAACGCCTCCTCGCGCAGCTGGCGCATCCCGGCGTCGACGATGGGATATCCCGTCTCGCCGCGCTTCCACGCCGCGATCTCGTCGGGGTCGTCGCGCCAGTCGATCCCCTCCTCGTACTCCTTGTAGTTCGCCGTCACCACCTCGGGGTTGTGGAAGAGGACCTGCGTGTAGAACTCCCGCCACGCCAGCTGCTGTTGGAACTCCTCGACCTGCTCGGGGGCGTCGTCGGGCCGCGCGTCCGACGCCGCCTCGGCCATCGCCTCCTCGGTCGCCGCGTACGCCTCGCGGACGCCGATCTCCCCGTACTTGAGGAAGGTCGACAGCCGCGAGGTCGCGTCCTCGGCGGGGTAGTCGCGCTCGGCCTCGTAGGCGAACACCGCCTCGTCGAGGAAGTCGGAGAGGCGCTCGCGCGCGGCAGCGGTCCCCGCCGGCCCGACATCGGCGTCCGGCTCGGCGAAGCCGAGGTCGGCGGGCGTCGGGAGGTCGCCCACCGTGGCGACGGGGAGCGCGTCGACGCCGGCGTCGGCCACCGTCGCGTCGCCCGCGTCGGTCCCGTCGATAGCGTCGACCGCGTCCGTCAGTCGGTCGGCGGCGGCGAGCGCAGCGCCGGTCGGCGCGGAAAGGGGGTCGTCCTTCGCGCGGTCGGTCCACTTCTTCCAGTAGTAGCTGTACACGGAGTACGGGTCCCCGGCGTTCGTCCGGATCGCGTCGGGGTCGTGGAGGACCGCGTCGTGGTGGGCCTCTCGCGCGACGCCGGCCGCGTCGAGCGCGCGTCGAACCCCGGCGTCGCGCTCGCGGGCGAGCCCCGAGTAGTCGCGGTTCCAGACGACGCGCTCGGCGCCGAGCGCCTCGGCGAGGCGCGGGAGCAGCGCTTCAAGGTCCCCGTGCGCGACGATCAGGTCGCTCCCGCGCTCGCGGTACGCCTCGCGGAGCGCCGCGAGCCCGTCGAGCAGGCGGCGGACCCGCACGTCGCTCGCGTGGTCGAGCACGTCGGGGTCGAAGACGAAGACGGGCGCGGCGGGCCCCTGGTCGGCGTCTTCGCTCGTGTCTCCGTCGCCGGCCCCCGCGGCGGCCGCTAAGCCGACGTTGTCCGCGACTCTGAGGTCCCGTCGGTGCCAGAACAGCTCCATGGGATCCGCACGGACGCGTCCACCGTGAAACCACCGGGACCGGCGGAGGCTTGACTGGCTCCGAGCAGGTCCTATCGGGCGTCCGCGTCGGCCCCCGTGAGAGATTCGAGCAGTCGCACGGCCGGCGCTTTCGCCAGCGGGTCGTTCCCGTTCCCGCAGTGGGGCGACTGGACGCAGGCGGGGCAGCCACCCTCGCAGCCGCAGGTGTCGATCAGCCGCGCGGTTCGGGTCATCAGCTCCTCGATCCGCCGGTGGCCGCGGCGCGTGAGTCCGACGCCGCCGGGGTAGCCGTCGTAGACGAACACCGCCGGCCCCTCAGTGTGCGGGTGGTGGGGCGTCGAGATCCCCCCCACGTCGGCCCGGTCGCACAGCAGGTGGAACGGGAACAGCGAGATGATCCCGTGTTCGGCGGCGTGGATTCCGCCGTTGAACGCGTACTCGCCGCCCGGGATCGGCTCGCCGTCGACATCGACGCCCGAATCGGGCGCACCTCCGTCGGCGCTGACCTCGGGATCTCCGGCGTCCCCATCGTCGAGCGCGTCGCCGAGTCGCCGCATCTCGCGCTCGACGTCCGCGGGCACGGGGAAGTACAACGACTTCGTCCGTAGCGTCGTCTCCGGGAGGTCGAGCGTCGACTCGCCGAGCGACTCCCCGGTCGCCGCGTCTTTCCGCACGAACCCCGTGATCTGCTCGGTCACCGTGACGTCCGCGAACCGGACGGGCACGTCGGGGCGCGCCGAGAGCGCCCGCTCGTCGAGGTCCTCGTTCACGACGATGTCCTTGTCGGAGCGCACCTGCGTGTAGTAGTCCGCCCACGACTGCTGGAGCTCGGCCACGTCGCGGTCGAGGTCCAGCTCGACCACCTCGTAGGTGCGGCCCTGCTGGTGGTAGATCGCGCCCGGGTGGGCGTCGCGGAGCGCGTCCGCGAAGGCGAGCGTCGCGACCGTCTCGCCGCTCGACCGCTCGATCAGCGATATCTCGCGCTCCTCGGCCGTGCGGAGGTTCACAGACTGCTGGGGGCTTCCGTCGTCGGCGTGGACCCAGCGCGTGCCCTTCGCGGCCTCGCGCCGTTCGAGGGCGCCCGCCTCGGTCAGGCCGGCGACGACGCCCGGGAACGTGTCGCCGAAGAAGCGCTCGTCGTCTGGAGAGAGCCAGTTCTCGTCGGCCGCGCAGGCGACGTGGCCGGGCATGAGCTGCCCGTTCTCCGGGTCGCAGATCGCGTCCTCCGGCGGCGCGTCGAAGAAGTCGCTCGGGTTGCGCATCAGGTACTGGTCGAGCTGGTCCTCGCCCCCGACCATGACGACCGTGGCCGGGTCGTCGCCGCGACCGGCCCGCCCCGCGCGCTGGTGCGCGGACATCCGCGTGCCGGGGTAGCCGTCCAGCACCACGGCGTCGAGCCCGCCCACGTCGACGCCGAGTTCGAGGGCGCTCGTCGACCAGACGCCGCGGAGGTCGCCCGCGTGGAGGTCGGCCTCGATCTCGCGGCGTCGGTCGTCGGTGAGCGCCGCCTGGTACGCGCCGACCTTCCCTGCGAGGTCGCGCTCCCCCCGCTCGCGGAGGTCGCTCGCGCTGTCGGTCGCGTACTGCTCGGCGGTCTGGCGGGCGCGGGTGAACGCGAGCGTCTGCTGGCCCGCCGTGACGAGGTCGACGAAGAGGCGCTTGCTCTCCGTGTGGCTCGACTTCCGGCGGCCGCTGCCGCGCTCCTGCCAGTCGTCGTCGTACTCGGGCGGGTTCCACAGCACCCAGTTGCGCGGCCCGCGCCCCGAGGTGTCCTCGTCGACGAGGGCGATCCCGTCGGGGTCGCGGCCGGTAACGGTCGCGACGTGGTCGACGGGGTTGTTGATCGTCGCCGAGCAGCAGACGAACTGCGGCGCGGAGCCGAATCGCTCGCAGGTCCGCGCGAGCCGGCGGAGGGTCAGCGCGACCTGCGAGCCGAACACGCCGCGGTAGCTGTGGACCTCGTCGATTACGACGTGCTCCAGCGAGGAGAAGAACCAGTCCCACAGGCGCCCCGCGTACGGGAGCAGCGCGTAGTGGAGCATGTCCGGGTTCGAGAGGAGGACGGTTGGGCGGCGGTCGCGCACGTCGCGCTTCTCCGCCCGCGAGAGCCGCCCGGTGTACGAGTCGACCGACACGCGGCTACCGAAGCCGAGGTCGGCCGCGAGCTCGGACAGCGACTCCTCCTGGTCGGCTATCAGCGCGTTCTGCGGGCCGACGTACAGCGTGCGCCCGCCGTGGTCCATCGCGGCCTCGAACGCCGGGACGGTGTACGCGAGCGACTTGCCGCTGGCCGTCTCGGTCGCGAGCACGACGTCGTCGCCGTCGCGGACCGCGCCGATGGCGTCGGCCTGATGCCGGTAGAGCCGCTCGATGCCGCGGTCCGCGAGCGCGTCGGCGAGCCGCGGTTCGAGGTCGACATCGGCGAACTCCGGCTCGCGCGCCGGGAGCCGCCGTTGGTCGGCGATCTGTCCCTCGTAGAAGGGGCGGTCTCGCAGCCACTCGATGGCGTCGTCCACGGTTACGATACCCTCGGGTCGGCGGGGCCTAACGGTTGCGGTGGCACCGAGGAGAGTGCGGTGTCGACCGGGCGGTTGCGGGAACGCTGTGGCGGCCAGTCGCCCGCGGGAGCGCCGTGCCGCTCAGTCGTCCGCGGGCGATCGCTCGGGCCCGCCGTCGGTCGGTGAGAGGTCGACCGCCGGCTCCGCGGGGCCCTCGCGGGCGAGCGGCGGCCAGCGGACCTCGGTCGCGATCGGCTGGTCGAGGTCGACCCGCATCCGGAGGTCGCCGCGCCGCTCGACGACTTCGAAGCCGACCGTCCGGTAGACGCTCCGCGCGGGGCGGTTCGCGGTCTCGACGTGGAGTTCGATCCCGTCGCGGCCGGCGGCCGCGGCGTTGGCGATCACGTGACGGCACAGCTCCGTCCCGACGCCGCGGTCCTGCGCGTCCGGGTGGACGAAGACGGCGAGTTCGGGGGTGTCGGCGTCGGTCGGGGTGTACATCGCGTGGCCGAACAGTTCGCCGTCCCGCTCGGCGACGACGTTGTTCCCCTCCGACAGCATGGATCGGATCCAGTCGACGCGCCGGCGCCGGCTCACCGGCGGGAGCCCCTGCGCGCGGTGGGGGCGGCCGAACCGCTCGTACATCTCTGCGAGGAACGGCTCGTCCGCGTCGGTCGCGGGCCGGATCGTCCAGCGCGCGCCCTCCTTGTCGACGAAGCGCGGACACCGCGGCGGGCAGTGCGGCGTCCCCTCGCACTCGCTCCCGTCCCAGCCGTCGCAAGCGGCGCTCGCGGTATCGGAGGTCATGTATCAACGTTGGCGTCGGGTCGTGTTATAGGGTGACAACGACTTTCACAGCGTGAGAATCGGTAACGGAGTCGGCGTCGGCCGCAACGTGGTCGGATCGGGGGTTACTCCCGGATCAGCACGATCCCCTCGCGGAACACGACGTGGTTCGGGAGGACGTGCTCCTCGCCGTCGGTCTCGATGTGGGTGACGAAGAGGTCGACCTCCTGAACGACGCCGCGCTCGCCGGCGACGCGGACCTCGTCGCCGATGCCGTACGGCTGTCGGAGCAGGAGAAAGACGCCGGCGGCGGCCGACGCGACGAGGTCCTTCGTCGCGAGCGCGGCGAACAGCACCACCGCAAACGCGTACGCCGCGAGCAGCACGATGAGCGCGAGCGTCTGAACGCCCACCTGTCCGAGGGCGATGAGCGCGGCGACGTAGACGACGCTGTAGTTCACGACCGTCGGGAGCACGCCGAGTTCGGGGAGCTTGATCCCCCGGAGGCGCTCGGCGACGAGCAGCTCCGCCTTGTCGCCGACGACGACGCCGACGATGACGACGACGGCGGCGACGAACAGCCGCGGGAGGAAGGCGGCGACGCCGGACCAGAACTGTTCGAGGTAGTTCACGTCTGCGACCGTGAGGGCGACGATGACCGCGACGGCGACGATGAAGTAGCTCGACAGCTGCGCCAAGATCCGCACCGTCGAGGTGTCGAACTCGCGGGCCGTCCGCTCGAAGGTGGTCCCCTCGATCACCTCGGGGACGCCCGCCCGGCGGAGCAGCCGGCGGTTGATCACGCCGGTGAGGTACGCCAGCGCGAGACCGAAGAGGAGCACCGCCAGCGCCAGCCAGATCCGGTACCGCACGTTCAGGAGGAACTCTGGGACGGTGATCTGGACCGCGGACATGAGTCAGTACTCCTCCGGATCGATCTCCAAGACGAGTTCGCCCGCCTTGAACGCCCGGACGAGCCCGTCCGACTCGGAGAGGACGATCGCGGTCGAGTTGGTGTCGCGGGTGATCGCGGCTCCGGACATGTGGCGCGCGCCGAGGCCCTTCGGGATGTCGACCCCCTCGGCGGCGGGTTCGAGGTAACGGTACGCCGAGACGATCTTCCCGGAGTCGGAGACGACGAACGCGCCGTCCAGCCGCGAGAACTCCTTGAGCATGACGTTCACGATTGGGTCGCCGACGTGGACGTGGCTCTTCTCGAATGGGTTGTACGACAGCGGCCGCGACTTGTTCATCACCTTCCCCGCGTCGCCGACGACGAACAGCGCGCCCACCGGCTTCCCCTTCTGTCCCTTCTGACCGAGTTCGATCGCGACCTCGAACACGTCGCGGATCACGCTCGGCTCGGCGCGGGAGTTGGCGAACAGGTCGAAGATGCCGGTGTGGATACTCTCGTCGACGGTGACCCGGACGACCGCGTCCGAGCCGCCCTCGAAGACGGAGGCGACGCACGCGACCTCGTCGCCCTCGGAGACGAGGTCCGCGTCCATCGCGCCCTCGATGCCGAACCGGATCCGGTCTTTCACGTTGTCGAAGGGGAGCGGGAGATCGACGAACGTCTCAGCGTCGACGTCGTTGTCGGGCGCGACGACGACGACCTCGCTCCCGCCGTTCGCGAACCGCTCGTAGAAGGAGCTCGTCGGAGAGAACAGCAGCGCGGCGTCGACGTCAGCGACGAGGTCCGCCAGGTGGTCGGTGAGCGAGTCCATTGACGCAACTGACACGAGGAATCCGTATAGTCGTTGCGTCGGCGTCGTGCGTGCGTCTGACGCCGAACGAGAGCGGCGGCGGCGCGGTCCGGAGCGAAGCGGCCAGCGAGGCGCGGTCCGGAACGAAGCGGCCAGCGGGGCGCGGTCCGGAGCGAAGCGGCCGCTGGCGCGGGCCCGAACCAGGTCAGTCGTCGGCGGCCGCGGCCGGCTCCGTCGCGCTCGGCGTCGGCCGGTCGCGGATCAGGTCCGCCGCCCGCTCGGCGACGGCGATCGTCGGGGCGTTCGTGTTGCCGCCGACGAGCGTGGGCATCACGCTCGCGTCGACGACGCGGAGCGCCTCGACGCCGTGAACCCGAAGCTCCTCGTCCACGACCGCCGCCTCGTCGTCCCCCATCGCGCACGTGCCGACGGGGTGGTACACGGTGTGGCACGTGTCGCGGACGTGCCGGGCGATCGCCTCGTCGGTCTCGGCGTCCTCGCCGGGCCACACCTCGCGCCCGACGTGCCCGGCGAGCGCGTCCTGCCGGGCGATCTCGCGGGCGCGCTTGACCCCGTCCACGAGCGTTTCGAGGTCCGCGTCCGCGTCGAGGTAGTTCGGGTCGATGATAGGGTCGTCGAACGGGTCGGCCGAGCGAAGCGTGACGCGCCCGCGGCTCTCCGGCCGGAGCTGCGTCGCGCCGATCGACAGCCCCCGCCCGGTCTCGGGGTTCGCGAAGCCGTGGTCCATGAAGTACGAGGGAGCGAAGTGGAACTGGAGGTCGGGCCGGGAATCGGCGCCGTCGGTGCGGACGAACCCGCCGGCCTCGGCGACGTTGGAGGTCAGCTTCCCGCGCTTGCGGAGGAACCAGTTGAAGACGTCCAGCAGGCCGCCGGCGTCGTCGAGCGTGCTGATGTCGCCGTCGATCTCGTAGACGGTGAACGCGAACAGGTGGTCTTGGAGGTTCCGACCGACGCCGGGCGACGCCGTCTCGACATCGATGCCGTGGTCCGCGAGGTGGTCTGGGTCGCCCACGCCCGAGAGCATGAGGAGCTGCGGGGAGTTGACCGCGCCGGCGCTGAGGAGGACCTCCTCGGCGGCCCCCGCGGACCGGCTCTGATCGTCCTGACTGTACTGAACTCCCGTCGCGCGACCGTCCTCGATGGTCACCTCGGTCACCTGCGCGCCGGTCTCGGCGGTGAGGTTCGGTCGGTCGAGGGCGGGCTTGAGGTACGCGTCGGCGGCGCTGTGGCGTTCCCCGTTCTTCTGCGTGACGTGGTACATCCCCACGCCCTCCTGTGCCGCCCCGTTGAAGTCGTCCGTGCGGTCGTAGCCCGCCTGCGCGGCGGCGTCGACAAACGCCTGGGAGACCGGTCGCGGCGAGGACTGGTCCGTCACGTTGAGCGGCCCCGCGGACCCGTGGTAGGGCGATCCCGACGGCGTGAACGTCTCCGCCCGCTTGAAGTACTCCAGCATGGTCTCGTACCCCCAGCCGTTGTTGCCGAGGGCCGCCCAGTCGTCGTAGTCCGACGGGTGGCCGCGGATGTAGATCATCGCGTTCGTGGAGGAGCACCCGCCGAGCGTCTTACCGCGCGGCCAGTAGAGCCGTCGACCGCCGCAGCCGTCCTGCGGCTCGGTGTAGTACTCCCAGTCCGCGTCGCTCTCGAACAGCTCCGGAAAGCCCGCCGGGATCCGCATGTTCCGGTCGTCGTCGGGTGTGCCCGCTTCGAGGAGCAGCACGCTCCTGTCCGGGTCCGCGGTGAGTCGGTTCGCGAGGACGCAGCCCGCAGAGCCCGCCCCGACGACGACGAAGTCGTATTCCGTGTCTGTCATAGACTAGCATGTGAGAGACTAGTATTTAAACGGATCAGCGACTACGAGGTCGCTCGGGTCACGCCGAATATGACTGGATAGACCGGGGTCGAAGCCGACGGGGCCGCGCGTCAGTGCGTCGTCCACCCGCCGTCGATCGAGAGGTTGACTCCGGTGATGTACGAGGCCTTGTCCGAGACGAGGAACGCCGCCGGTTCTGCGATCTCTTCCGGTTCGGCGATGCGGCCGATCGGCGTCTGACTGAGGACGAACTCGTAGAAAGAGTCGTCGTTAAGCTCTGACGCAGTCATCTCGGTCTCGACGAAGCCGGGACAGATGCTGTTCACCCGGACGCCGGCGTCGGCGTAATCGACGGCCGTCGTTCGGGTGAAGTTGACGACAGCGCCCTTCGCGGTCGCGTACGCGGCCGTCTGCGGTCCCCCGACCAGTCCGAACACCGACGCGACGTTGAGGACCGCCCCCGAGGACTCGCGCAGGTACGGCATGGCTGCTCGCGTCCCGTAGATGACGCCGTTGAGATTGACCTCTAACAACTTGTGCCAGTCCTCGAGCGACGTCTCCTCGACCGTTCCAGTGAGCCCGATCCCGGCATTGTTCACGAGGATGTCCAACCCGCCGTGTTCCTCGACCGTCTGTTCGACCAGCGATTCGACGGATTCGTACGACGAGACATCGCACTGGACGAACGAACAGCCGAGCTCCTCGGCGGTCTCTCGTCCCGCCTCCTCGGTCCGGTTCGCGATCACGACCGACGCCCCTTGATCGACGAACTCCGCAGCGATGGCCTTCCCGATGCCGGCCGAGCCGCCGGTGACGATAGCGGTCTTTCCGTCGAGCATATTTACTCGTTTGTGTGTATATTTTGTATTTCTTTCGGAATATTGATACTGATATGTACTTCCCTCGTTTCGTTGTACCGGGAATCCGCCGGGCGTTTGAAGTCCGCTACGACCGTACCAACGGGTTTAAACGCGCGATAACGGCCGCGTACGGAGTACGAACGTCGGAGGGCCGTCGGCGCCTGACGCGTCCGAGCGGGCCGCGGCGGCGTCGGCGCACACCGCGCGCCGTTCGACGGCGTTATGCCTCGCTGCCAGAATCGTTATCCGTGAACATCAACACCGTCCGAGACTCCTGGACGAACCGGACGGGCGAATACTCGCCGGCGTACTACGCCCACCGCGGGCCGAACAAGACGAGCGGGCTGATCCGTGAGGGCCTCGACGCGCGCCTCGACCGCGACGCGGCCGTCCTCGAGCTGGGGTGCGGGTCGGGCCGGCACCTCGACCACCTCGCAACCCACGGCTTCGAGGACCTCTCTGGCGTCGACATCAACCCCGGGGCGTTCGACGAGATGCGGGACGCCTACCCCGAGCTCGCCGCCGACGGGACCTTTCACTGCGGCGCGATAGAGGACGTGGTCAGCGGGTTTGACGACGGCGCGTTCGACGCGGTGTTCTCGGTCGAGACGCTACAACACCTCCATCCGGACGCCGAGCCGGCCTTCGAGGAGATAGCGCGGATCACCGACGAGCTTCTGATCACGGCCGAGATCGAGGCCCCGACGCAGGGGTCGGCGTCAGCTCCGCCGGACGTGAACTACGTCGACGAGGGGACGCCGCTGTTCTACCGGGACTGGGGCGAGGTGTTCACCTCGCTCGGGCTCGTCGAGGTCGACGTCACCCGCGGGAAGCGAGACACCACGCGGACCTTCCGCGCGTCCCGTTGACAGACGCCCGTTCCTGACGCGGTGTGAGCGCGACCGGCGGTCTCCCGCGCGACTTTTACCCGCGAGCCGACAACTCCGGACACATGGCGACTCGCGAGGCCCTCTGGGGGTACCGGAACCGGTTCGGCGACGCCTTCGGGCGCACCTACTTCCGGCGGTTCGGTCCCGGCGTCGTCTCCAGCGTCGGGATCGGGACGTACCTCGGCGACCCGACGCCCGCGGTCGACGAGGCCTCGCGCGAGTCGATCGAGCTGGCGCTCCGGTCCGGCGTGAACCACGTGGACACCGCGGCCAACTACCGCTGCGGCCGCGCCGAGCGCGTCGTCGGCGAGGCGCTCCGGGACGCGCCCCTCGACCGGGAGTCGGTGGTCGTCGCCACGAAGGGCGGCTTCCTCCCGTTCGACGGCGAGCGACCGAGCGACCCGAGCGCGTACGTCCGCGAGCGCTTCGTCGAGCCGGGGATCGTCGACCCCGACGACCTCGCGAACGGGGCGCACGCGATGACCCCCGACTTCCTGGAGTGGTCGCTCGACCGCTCGCTCGACCGGCTCGGCCTCGACGCGGTCGACTGCTTCTACGTCCACAACCCCGAGACGCAGCTCGCTGTCAGGTCGCGTGGCGACGTGTACGACGCGCTCGAAGCCGCGTTCGAGGCGCTCGAACGCCGGCGCGCCGCGGGCGACGTCGGGGCTTACGGCGTCGCGACGTGGGACGCGTTCCGCGTTGCGGAGGACGGCGACCGGTACCTCTCGCTCGCGGAGGTGCTCTCGCGGGCCGAGGCCGCCGGCGAGGCGGTCGGCCCCGACGACGACCACGGGCTCGCGGCGGTCCAGCTCCCCTTCAACGTCGCGATGGCGGACGCGTTCACCCGGCGGAACCACCGCGCGCCGTCCGAGGGTGACGCGGACGGGCCCGTCTCGGCGCTCTCGTTCGCCCACGAGGCCGGGCTCTCAGTGGTGACGAGCGCGAGCATCGGACAGGGAGACCTCGCGGTCGAGGGCGCGGTCCCGCCTGACGTCGACGCGACGCTCGCCGGGGAGACGCCGGCCCAGCGCGCGCTCAACTTCGCGCGGAGCGCACCGGGCGTCACCTCGTCGCTCGTCGGCACGACCGACCCCAACCACGTCCGCGAGAACGTCGCCGCCGGCACCTTCGACCCGCTGGGCGCGTCGGCGTTCGACGCCGTCTTCGAGTGACCGCGGACGACGACCGGCCCCAAAAGAGGTTTACCCGGACCGACGGTATCGCCTCCTATGTCCCCCACCCGACGAGCCCTCCTCCGCGGCGGCGCCATCGGCGCTATCGCCGCGCTCGCCGGCTGCTCCGGCGCGGACGGCACAGGATCGGAGTCGGTCCGACGGCAGGTCTCCGGGACGGACACGGACCCGACCGTCCTGAAGCCGCGGAACCCGAGCGGCGACCCGGTCCTCCTCGACGGGAGCGCGACCAACGGCGCCGGAGAGCCCGTCGCGATCGACCGCGAGCTCGTCACGAGCGCCGAGCGGGCGGCCGAGCTGCTCGTGGCCGAGGACGTCGCCGAGGCGGACCGCGATCGGATCCGGTCGTTCCTCGACGAGACCGACTACGACGCGGAGACGGTGTACGTGTCGCCCGCCGGCATCGAGTCGTGCGAACGACTCCACATCGAGTCCGTCTCGTGGGATCCCGGGCACGTGGAGTTCGAGTACTGCCGCGAGCTCAGGCCGCCGGACGAGGCCTGCGAGGCCGACGCGCGGGTCGCGCTCGCCCTCCTCTTCCGGCTTCCGGTCGTCCTCTACGACCGGCTCACCGGGTCCGGCTCCAGCGGTAGGTCGCCGTGTCGGACTACGGACACGGAGTACGCGGTGATCGACGGGAACGCGACCGTCCCCGGGAACGCCACGGCGACCGACGAGTGGGGTGAGCTCTGATGCCGCGGGGGCTCACCCGGCGCGGCGCGCTCGCCGCCGCCGGCGCCGCCGCGCTCGGCTCGCTCGCCGGCTGCTCGGGCCGAGGGAGCGAGCGGCGGTTCTGGGACGACCCGCCGTCGCTCGACGTCGACGCCGTTCCACGCGAGTTCGACGATTCCGTCCCGGCTCGGCCGCGGATCGTCCCCGTCGGCTTCGAGCCGGAGGTCGCCGCCGCGTTCGCGGACCGCGTCGACCGCCTGCTCAGCCCGATCCCGGACCCCCTGACCGCGGAGCGGCTCCCGCACGGCGGGTTCCGCGGGCGCATCGAGGCGGAGCGGGCGGCGGCCCGCGAGGCGCTGCCGGGGCCCGACGAGCCGCTCGTTCCGCTGGAAGCGGTTAAGCGGTACTCAACGGCGCGCGATCACGCCGCGAGCGCCGTCGGCACGTGGGCGGGCGTGACCGTCGAGGGCGATCCGGGAGCGGTGGCGCCCGACGTCGGGGCGGTGCGTCAGCGCGCGTCTGAGACGCTGGACGCGCTCCCCGGTCCCGCCGCGGACCCCCTGGCGGGCGCCGCGGTCTACGGCCCGATCGAGCGGTGGTATGACGAGGCGCTCCGCCGGACGCTGGTCGGCAGCGGGAGTCCGGCCGACGAGGCGAACCCGATCCGCGCGGGAGAGGCGGTCGGAGACGTCGAGCGGGTCCAGTCGTACGTCGAGGCGGGACGGTACCTCGGCGACCGGTACGCGGCCTCGCTCGCCGACCCGCAGCCGGTCGCCGAACCGATCCGCCGCGAAATGGACCGCCTCGGCAGCGCGGTCGGCGACCGGCTCCGCGAGCTCCACGGCGAGGGGGTCGAGAACCTCAGGGAGAACCCCGGCCCGGAGGCCTTCGTCGACGAGCGCGCCGTCGCGCGGGACGCGCCGAGCGCCGACCTCCTGTCGAGCGCAGTCTACCGGAGCTTCGACGGGCTGTGGTTCGACCCGGTCGCGGTCGGCGACTACGAGCCCGACCACCCGGCGACCGGGCTGACCCGGACCGCGCTCGTCCAGACCCGGCTCCGAGCGGTCGACGCCGTCGCCGCGCGCGTCGAGGCGGGCGACACGATGTTCCCGGACGACGCCGCGGCGATCGGCGCGGCGCGCGGCGCGGCGGTCGAGTCCGCCGCGGCGCTCGCGGAGAGCGAGAACCCGCTGGCCCGGTGGCTGGCGACGCAGTTCCTGCCGCTGTTCGCGGAGCAGGACGACGCGCTCGCGGCCGACGAGCGGAGCGCGCTCTCGGCCGCCACGGCGTACGCCGAGTACCGGTGGATCGAGATCGTCGCGGACGAGGCGGTGGCGGTGGCGGAGTCGGTCGCGACGGCGATCGATTCGTGAACGGCGACGGTCAGCGAGGAGAGGCGCGAGCGGTAGTCGAAGTCCGGCAGCGCGGCGGAGGCCGGTGCGGTGCGGTGCGGGGGAGAGCGATTCGGAGCGGAGTGGTACGGCGCGGAGGCCGGTGCGGTGCGGCGACGGGCGAGACGACGGTCAGCGGAGCTCCTTGAACCGGCTTCCGCACTCCGGACAGATGCGGACGGAGAACACTTCGTCAGGGTCGTTCTCCTTTTTCAACACCTTTTCGCAGTCGGCACAGTTCAGCCGCTCGTAGGTGTCCTTCATCAGGTCGCCGTCGCGGAGTCCCTTGCGCGTGGATTTCATACTCCGCCGTTCGTCGTCGGGGCGGATAAAAACCCCGTACGACATCGGTCTGACGCGTCGAGCGAGATCGGCACCCGGCGGAGGGACGCGGCCGCAGCCCGCGAGCGGCTCCCGGGATCCGGGTGCGTGCGCTTCCGCAACGCTTGTGTCCGGGCGCGGAGAATCGCCGCCGTGTCACGGACCCGGCTGTTCGGATCGCTTTGCGCGCTGGTGTTCCTCGTCAACTTCGCGCGCGTCGTGTTCGCCCCTCTGGTGGGAGAGTTCATCGACGCGTTCGGGATCCGCGAGGGGACCGCCGGGCTCATCGTCACGCTCGCGTGGCTCGGCTCGGCCGCGCCGCGCATCCCGGCCGGCTGGGCGCTCACGCGCTTCGCGCGGCGGCGCGTCATCCTCGTCTCCGGCGCGATGCTGACCGCGGGGGCGCTCGGCGTCGCCCTCGCGCCGAGCGTGCTCGCGCTGATGGTCGCCGCCTTCGCGATCGGCTTAGCCTCCGGCGTCTACTTCGTCGCCGCGAACCCGTTCATCGCGGAGCTGTTCCCGCAGCGCGTCGGACGCGTGATGGGCGTTCACGGCATGGCCAGCCAGCTTGCCGCCGTCATCGCCGCGCCCGCCGTCACCGTCGCGCTGTGGTACGACTGGCGGTACGCCTTCTACGCGCTCGCGCTCGCCGCGGCCGCCAGCACGGTCGTGTTCGTCGCGCTCGCGCGGCGGACTGACCTCCCGGACGCCGGCGCGAGCGACACCGACTTCCTCGGGGCCGCCCGCGGCGAGTGGAAGCTGATCCTCGCGGGCATCGTGCTGATGGGCCTCACGAGCTTCGTCTGGCAGGGCCTGTTCAACTTCTACGAGCTGTACATGATCGACAAGGACCTGACGCGGTCGACCGCGCGGAACCTCTTGACGGTGATCTTCGCCGCCGGCGTGCCCGCCTTCCTCGTCTCGGGCGACCTCGCCGACCGGCTTCCCCACGTCCCGTACCTGCTCGGCATCGTCACGGCGTTCGTCGGCGGGGTCGTCCTCGTGGTCGTCGCCGAGGGGCTGGCGGCGGTGATCGCCGCGAGCGTCGTCGTGGGGTTCGCCATCCACATGCTGTTCCCCGCTGGCGACACGTACCTGCTCGCGTCGCTGCCGGACGGGTCCCGCGCGTCGGCGTACGCGATGTTCTCGGCCGGGATGATGTCAACGCAGGCGGCCGGCTCCTGGGCCGTCGGCGAGGCGATCGAGGCGGGCGCGACGTACGACGCCGTCTTCCTCTCACTCGCCGGGGGGCTGGCGCTCCTCGTCGCGGCGTACGCGGTGCTGTACCGCCTCGGACGCGTTCCCGGGGGCGCGGCGGGCGCGACGCGGAGGGTCTGAGGCGACGCCCCGAGCGCCGACCCCGCGGCCCGGCCGACCCCCCGCTCGGGGACCGACGCCGGCTTGGGGCACCGCACCTGTTTTGGTCGTCGCTCCCGTGTGATCGGTAAATGGAGTACGTTCAGGAGCGCGTGACGACCCTCCACGCGTTGACCGACCACCGGCCCAACGCCCCCACGGACCGCGCGGCGGTCGTCGTGCCGATGACCGAGCGCGAGTACGGGACGCTCGCGGCCGAGCGCGTGCTCTCGACGCTGGAGACGGTCGACCCCGCCCGCGTGATCGTTCCGCTCCGGGCGTCGGCCGACCGCGCCGGCCCGTTCGCGGACTGGCTCGACGGGTTCGACCTCGACGTCGAGACGCTGTGGTGCGACGGCCCCGAGCTCGCCTCGCTGCTCGAAGCGCGCGGGCTCGACGGCGACCGCGGCAAGGGTCGGGACGTGTGGCTCGCCCTCGGTCGCGCGCTCGACGAGGAGTTCGTCGTCGTCCACGACGCCGACACGAAGACCTACTCGCCGGCGTTCGTGAACCGGCTGCTGTTCCCGCTCGGGGAAGGGTACGCGTTCTCGAAGGGGTACTACGCCCGCGTCGAGGACGGCTCGCTGTACGGGCGGCTGTTCAGGCTGTTCTTCCGGCCGCTCGTCCGCGCGCTCGGCGACGCCGCGCCGGGGCGGGAGCCGGACGTGCTGGCGTACCTCTCGGCGTTCCGCTACGCGCTCGCCGGCGAGTTCGCGGCGACGAGCGAGCTCGTCTCCGAGCTCCGAGTCCAGCGCGGCTGGGGGCTGGAGGTCGGCACGCTCGGCGAGGCGTTCGACCGCGCCGGGTTCGCCGACAGCGCGCAGGTCGACCTGGGGAGCTACGAGCACGACCACCGCTCCGTCGAGGGGCCGACCGGCCTTGCGGACATGAGCCGGGCGGTCGGCGAGGCGACCCTGCGCGCGGTCGAAGACGCCGGCGTCGACGTCGACTACGACGGCCTCGCCGAGCGCTACCGCGAGGCCGCGGAGACGCTGGTCGACGGGTACGCGACCGACGCGGCGTTCAACGGGCTCTCGTACGACGCCGCCGACGAGCGGTCACAGGTGGCGACGTACGCCGAGGCGCTGGGGGAGCCCGGGCCGGACACTCGACTCCCGGCCTGGCGGAACGCTCCCGTCGACCCCGACGAGGTCTTCGAGGCCGCGACCGCCGACCTCGACGGGGCTCGGGGCGGGGGCACGGACGGCGGAACCGGCGCCGGCGGCAGCCCCGCGACCGACGCCGGACAGACGGGGCCCGCGCCGGGAGAGGACTGACGATGGCGCACGGGAGCGGGCCGAGCGTGGCCGCGCGCGACGACCTCGCCGGCGTCGTCGACCTGTTCGAGTGGCTCACCCGCGCCGAGCTCTCGCGGGCGCTCTCAGAGCTGGCGTTCAAACAGCGGACCGAGGCCGACGAGGCCGCCATCGACGCCGCGATCGACCTCGCGGTCGACGAGTACGCGCTCGTGCCGGCGCCGGACGGGGCGCTCTCCGGGGACGACGTGACGGGCCACACCGCCGAATCGACCGCGCTCGCGGTCGGTCCCGCCGCGTTCCCGACGCTCCCGGAGGGCGCCGAGGACCTCCCGCACATCCTCGACGTGCCCGACCGGGGCGTCGACCGCGAGGCGCTCGCGGACGCGGTCCTCGACCGGCTCCGCCACGAGGCGGTGACGGCGATAGACGAGGGGGACGCCGAGCGACTGGAAACGCTCGCGGACGTGACCTACGACGTGGAGGCGTGGGCGCCGGTCGACGTGGGCCCGGTCCGGACGCGGATCCTCGCCGAAGTGGACGAGTGACGGCGTCGGACTCGGGAGCTTACCCCGAGAACTCTGACTCGCTCACGCGGACGACGAGCGTCTCGTCGACATCGCGGAGGTCGTACTCGGGCGTCTCGCCCTGTCGCCGCCGGACGTAGAGGGGTTCGACCGGGAGACCGTCGACGAGACCGAACACCTTCAATCGCTGGTCGGTCTCCTCGGGCAGCACGTCGCCGTCGCGGACCTCGCGGGCGAGGTCGCGGGAGAGCCACTCGTCGGACGCGACGGAGGGCTCTAACACGAGCGCCTCCTCGACGAAGCGGACGAGGTACCAGTCGAGGTCGTTGAGGAGCGAGACGGCGGCGCCGAGGCTCACGGTGTCGACGGCGACGCTGTTCTCGAACGGCTCCTCGATTCGGTAGGTCGCGAGCGCGTCGCGAGCCGTCTCGCGGGAGAGCAGCTCGTAGGAGAGCTCCACGTCGGGGTCGCCGAGGAGACACACCCGCGTCATGGTCCCACGTCGGACCGGCCGGCGCAAATCCGTTGCGGTCGTCGAGTGCTGGAGGGCGCGGCAGGGGGTCGCGGTCGGCGGGCGGTCCGACGTGGGACCATGACGCGGGTGTGTCTCCTCGGC
>NZ_SGTV01000021.1:0-55977 GCF_005435035.1 Halorubrum sp. SD690R
CTCACGCCGTATATCCGAGCGTTTCAGCTCCGTCGAGAAGTGTTCCGCAAACCGGGGAAAGAAGCGCTCAAAACCATCCTCGAAACTGCGCTATGACTCACCAACAATCTACGCCACAAGAGCGTTGTGTCATAGAAGCGTTCTCATGGTTTGCTGAATCAGCTCTGACGAATTAGAAGCGTTGTGTACTTTGTGTATGTTGTTCTCCGTTTGTCATAGCTATAGCGAAAGAGAAGTTCTGAGTCGCTGTTGACGAGTGAATCGTGTGAGAAATGGATGAATTGGTCGCTGAGTGTGGCGATCTCGAAGCCATTCTCACAACGTTCGTTCAATCCGAAATAACCACGCTGAACGGGTTTGGAAAATCATTATTCGGAAACAAAAAGAAATTCTCTAACTGATTTTGAACCCCGTGTACCGGGTGAACGCACTTCTAAGCTACTAACCTACTATAACAGTAAAAATACAGACTATATGCCCTGTTGAAATCCTCAGGAAATGATATACTCTGGCCCCGTTGCAGTCAGTACAGGAAGTACAATCAGGGTGTCATAGAACAGTGGCATACCTTCCTTTTGTCCTCTCAAATTGTTCAATACAAGAGCATCATCGATATATTTATACGTCGGCTATGTTGCCGGTGTAAATACGGTACATGTCACAGTCTGTCATTGCGTCTCTTTGGAATCGGTATCGTTCGGTCGGAATCGTCTACCGTATCGGGGTCGCGTTCGTCCTCGGCTCGCTCGTTGGCCTCGCCGTCGGCGAGCCCGCAACGGCCCTGAAACCAGTTGGCGACTTGTTCGTCCGACTGCTGAAGATGCTGATCGTTCCTATTGTGGTGTTCACGCTCCTGATGGGTGTCCGGCAACTCTCGCCGTCGTCGCTCGGGCGGATTGGCGCGCAAGTAGTGGGGCTGTACGCACTCACGTCCGCGTTTGCGGTCGCCATCGGACTCGGCGTGAGCAACTTCGTCTCGCCCGGCTCCCGCGGGCTCGAATCACTCCTCGCCGGAGCGGAGGCCCAGAGCGCTGAGGCCCCCAACGCCGTCGAAGTCGTTCTCAACATCGTCCCGACGAATCCCGTGGGCGCGATGGCTGAGGGTAGCGTGTTGCCGACCATCTTCTTCGTCGTCGTGTTCGGCCTTGGCCTCACGCTAGTATGGGAGGAAACGGACGACGAGCAGGTCAAACGCGGCATCGAGGGGTTCTTCGACCTCGCTGACGCAGGTGCAGAGGCGATGTACAAGGTCGTTTGGGGCGCGATGGAGTTCGGAGTTATCGGCGTCTTCGCGCTCATGGCGAATGTTTTCGGCACCGCTGGTGTCGACGCCATCCTTCCCTTCGCGCTCCTTATCGGAACTATGCTCCTCGCGGCCATCATCCATATCGGGCTCGTCTACCTCGGCGTGTTCGTCGTCGGTGTCGCGGGACGGTCTCCGATTGCGTTCCTCTCCGGCGCGCGCGACGCGATGGTGACTGCGCTGAGCATCCGGTCGTCGTCCGGGACGCTCCCGGTGACGATGTCCGACGCGGACGACAACCTTGGCATCGAAGAACGCATCTACGGATTTACTCTTCCGCTCGGCGCCACCATCAATATGGACGGCACGGCGATGTACCAGGGCGTCGCAGCCGTCTTCGCGGCGAACATCGTCGGCTTGGAGCTCTCTCTGGCCGACCAGTTCGCGGTCGTCGCGGTGGCCGTGCTGGCGAGCATCGGAACCGCCGGCGTGCCCGGGTCGGGTCTCATCATGCTCACGCTCGTCTTGACACAGTTGGGGCTCCCACTGGAAATCGTCGGTCTCGTCGCTGGCGTCGACCCCATCCTCGACCGCATCCGGACGATGGTGAACGTGACCGGCGATCTCGCGGTGACGACGGCCGTCGCCACGTGGAACGACGCAGTCGATTTCACCGCTGACGCGTGGAACGACGGCGCCGTTGTGTCGCTGTCCGACTGAACTGAGGCGAGGGACTCCGGTTCAGTTGGCCCGCTCTATTTCTTCGAGCGCCTCAGGGTTCTCGATACTGCTCATGCTGCCGAACTCTTCGTCCGGGTAAATCGTCGCGATTGAGCGGCGGATAATCTTCCCCTACTGCGTATTCGGGAACTCCTCGACGGCGGCGGTCTCGGTGCTGTCGTCGGAAGCGCCGATGGTGGTGGGCTGATTCCCCGCGTTGTGTTCGATGGGCCGACGCGTTCGATCAGATCTGGATTGCTGTCCGATGTCGCAGCAGAGAGTATAAGTACCGAGTCTTCGCCGGGCTCGCTGTCGGTGGCTGGCCCGAGGGCTATCGTCCCTGCGAGACCGCAGTCGACTCTTCGAACCGGCGGATTCTCACCGGTCAATACGCAGGATCAGTGTATCAGGAAATTCATACTAAACCTGTGAAACAATGCTTTGTGAAGTGTTCTATGACACCCTCCTAACGGTCAACACAAGTTCCTCGAGGCTCTCCAGCACAGGTAGTTTATCTGTCTGATGTGAGAATCGATGATATGGCTGACGCGGATTCTCCAACCGTCTCGGTATCTCTCTCTGGTCGCATGGATATCCCAGCAGTCCTGAATCGAACTGGCATCGATCATGTTAGTGTCTATGATCACCGACTCCTTGCTATCTATCACACGGTAATTTTCAATGTGACAACTGACCCGCATCAGATATCGGATGCACAAACACTCGAGATCGAATGCTGGGAAGATCCAATTTCATCTCGTGCTGATGGAAAGTCGTCACAAGATATTCTTCAGGATTCCACCGACGTGTTCGACTCTGCTGAGGACTATTGAGAGATCCACCCTGGTGGCTCGAGCCGATTAGCGCAATAATCACGCCCACTTTGAAGTACCTCGCCGCCATCAAGGAAGCACGAATGCTACAATCGCCTCACGACGGCGCTTCCCCCTTGTAGATCCCTCAAGTACGGGGTTCGAATTTGCTCTACTCCTTTCAGTCGAGATCGAAGCGGTGGCGAAAAATAGGTTCGATATAGGACTAATGCCCTCAATCTGTATTAAATAGAGTCCGAACAGGGTTGTATGAGCGAAAACAAATCGAATTCCGAGGGCCTGATCGAACGCCAGACCACGGGTGAAGACCGCGTGCGGATGACTGCCCGACAGCTGTCGGAGCCTCGCACAGCCAACTGGATCGCTTCCGAAGCGAGCTGGTCACACGAGCCAACCAAGCGCGTCCTCGAACGACTCGCCGACGACGGCATCCTCCACCGTGACGAAGGCGGTACTCACACGACGTATTACCCTGACTACCGTCGCCAGGCGATGCGGCTTCGAGACAGCGGGCACACTGTTGAGGAGCTCATGGACTGTCTCACCGATGTGAAGGCGCAGATCCGCTGTTGGAAGGGCAAATTCGGATATAGAGCATTCAAAACACTGACCGCCTCGTCCTTAAGTTAACATCGCCAACAGTTCTAACAGTCATGTTAATAAATGAGAACGTCAAGACCATTGTACTATTCGCATCGGAGTGGCCGCACCGTCACTCAGACGCTCGCGACAACCTCAATTTCGACAGCGATCTCAATGGGTAGACGGGAGACCTCCATGGCCGCTCGCGCCGGGTACGGCTCGGTCATGTACTCTGCGTAGACCTCGTTGACAGTTTTGTAGTCGTCCATGTCCGTGACGTAGACGTTTGCGTGGACGACGTCGTCGAACGAACTCCCCGCAGCGTCGAGTATGGCAGCGACGTTCTCCAGCGTCCGTGCCGTCTGCTCCGCCACGTCGTCTGAGACGATCTCACCGGAGTCGGGGTCGACAGGGCCCTGTCCCGAGACGTACACCCGGCCGTCGTTGAGCGTTCCCTGCGAGTACGGACCGATCGCATCTGGAGCCTGATTGGTGTTGACTTCCTCCATAGAGAGAGAATATCTTGGCGGTCAATTGTATCTTTCGTCACCGGAACCGGAGTTCGCCGAACGCGGCCGGTCGATGGAAGTCCGGCTCAGGCGCGTCAACCGTGTTCCACGCGGCGTAGAGCGGTTCCGGGCGGCTCCGGAGCCGGTGGAAGTTCCCGTGCCACCGTGTTCCCGGCGACGGAGCGACGTCGACGCCGGAGAGGGCTGATAGTGCGTCGAACGGAAGCGTCGCGGCGACCCACCACCCTTCGTCGTCGGGACGAGGGGTCTTTGTGGGACCGTCGATCGACGTCCGAACCCGAACGGCGTCCGCGGTCTTGAGGTCGACCAGATTTCGGTTCGGTCGGTCAGACCCGTAGGCGAGGTGGAACGTCCCGACGCAGTTCACCTCGAAGTTGAAGTACGCCTCATCGGACGACGGCCGCGGACTGGCGAACCACTCGACGCAGCTGTCCTCCCACACCGGTCCGTTGAGCGTAGTCGCCGTCGCGTGGCTGTGGCGGTCCGTCACCTCGTAGTGTAGGTAGAGCGCGTTGTCGTCGTACAACGCTCGCACCGTCGTCTGCGGCTGGCGCTCAGGGGAGGTCCAGAGGAACCGGTCGACGGTAACCGGGTCCGAATACTCCCACGCCGTCCCAGACGTCTCCCTGACAAGCGGGGCAGAGTCGGAGACGCGAGGGACCGTCGCCGTTCTCATCGACTGGCCGGCGGCTCGTCGGCCTGATAGATCTCGTTCTCGAACGACTGGGGCAAGCCGGCGGTCAGGCCGCCGTCGACGACGAGGTTCTCACCGGTAATGAACCCGGATCGGTCGCTCGCGAGGAACAGGGCGGTGTCCGCCACCTCCCGCGGTCGTCCGAACCGCCCCAACGGGTACTGGTCGAGCCACCGGTCCCGGGCGCTCGTCTCGCCGGACCGCTCTTCCGTGCCCTCCATCTCATCCCGGCGGTTTTGGGTCTCGATGGTTCCGGCTGAGAGCACGTTCGATCGGATTCCGTACTGTCCGTAGTGGGTTGCGAGGTTCCGTGAGAGCGCGAGCAGCCCGCTCTTTGCCTCCGAGTAGCCCGAGAGACCGATCCCAAAGAGCCCGTTGACCGACCCCACGTGGATCATCGACCCGCCGCCCGCGGAAATCATTGCCGGTAGCGCCTCGCGGGCGAGCAGGTACGGCGCCTTGAGGTTCAACTCTAGCATCCACTCGAACTCGTCCTCGCCACACCGGTGAATCAGGTCAGCGGACTCTACTGAGCCGCCGGCGTTATTAACGAGGACGCGGAGGTCGCCGAACTCCTCGACTGCGGTGTCGACGAGATCGCGGACGGCTTCCGAGTCGGTTACGTCGCACTCGACCGGCACAACGCGCCCGTCGTGGTTAGCCTCAAGTTCGTCTGCGACGGTCGCGACATCATCATACGTTCGTGAGCAGATGACCACGTCTCCACCCGCCTCTACGAACGCCGCCGCAATCTCCTTCCCGATACCACGTGAGGCGCCGGTAACTATCGCTGGACGGTCTGCGAGTGACAGCTCGACCATATCGGCTGAAAACACATGGTGGGCGATAATGAAGCTTCCGACGTGAAATCGGCTGCCCGACGCCCTGCGACGCCTGTTAGACGCTACACTTCGTACCGCTCGATCGCGTCTCGGTCGACCTCGATTCCGAGTCCAGGTGCGTCGCGGACCGTCATCCGACCATTCGACGCGTCGAACGGATCTTCAATGATGTCTCCCTCCCATGCGTAGTATGTCGTGTCCGGCGGAAGTGAAAAGCCGGGCAGCCCGTGAACGGCCTGGAGGATAGCCGCGGTCCGAATCCCGAGGTCGAACGCGCAGTGGTGCGTGAAGGGGACGCCTGTATCCTCGACGATCGACGCCTGCTGTCTAAGGCCGCTGATCCCGCCGGCTGGTGTGAGATCCAAGACGGCGACGTCCATCGCGCCGGCCGCCGCAAGCGATTGTAGGTTGTTCGGGATGTACGTGTCCTCGTTCGGGGCGATCGGCTGCCGGAGCCGCTTCCGGAGCGTCGCGAGCGAACCGTGGGCGTTCACGCGTATCGGTTGCTCCAAGTACTGGAGGTAAATACCGGCGTCTTCAAGCGCCGCACCGACGCGGACCGCCTGATCAAGTGACCAGCCCTGATTCGGGTCGAGCCTGAATTCCAATTCTCCGTCCACCTCGTCGTACATGGCCTCGATCCGTGCTACGTCCTGCTGCCAGTCCCGTCCGGCTTTAGTTTTGAGCACCGAAAAACCGGCCTCAAGCGCATTACGAGCCTTGACGCGAGATTCTTCAGGCGAGAGGATGCCGAGGCAGAAGGCGAATTCGATGTCGGTATCGCTTCCCGAGGCACGGTCCGCGGCGTCGGCATTCATCGCGGCCGTCTGATCCGGGGCAGTCGAGCCGCCGAGCAGCTCGTGGATGGGTTTGCCGAGCGCCTTCCCCGCGATATCCCAACAGGCGGTCTCAACGGCGGCAAAGAACAGCTCGACGTTCGTATATTCGATGAACACCTGTCGGCGAAGGCGCTCGACCTCGAACGGCGACTGGCCCTCGATCAGAGGGCCGATTCCATCCTCGATCACAGACTCCGTGGCAGCCGCGGTGAGGAACGTGCGCATCTCTCCCCATCCGGACACCCCCTCGTCGGTCTCAACTTCTACGAGGACTCGTTCCATGGAGTCAACCTGTCCGTGGTTCGTTACGTAGGGGCCGATGCCGAGCGGCTCGTCGAGTTCGAGCAACGGTACGTCCACAGTTCTAGCTGTCACGTCTGTAATTTCCATGTACACCCGTGTACATCCCCGATAGAAGAAGGTACCGTCTTCACCGGATCGCCGCTTCGATCCAGTCGAGCGAGCGGTCCGGGAGGAGCCCGTAGTTGTAGAAGGAGACGCGGGGAACATCCTCCTCACGAAGCCCCTCGACGATCCGTGAGAGCGTCTCAGCGTCGTTAATCTCAGGATAGCCGGGAAGCAGTCCGACGTGAACCGGTACGTCCGGATCGTGGCGCTTGACGCGGTGGTAAGCGCGGAGAACTGCCTCGCGGCTCGACTCGTACGCTGGAAGGCAGACGTAATCGAGGTACTCCGAGAGTCGGTCCAAATCAACGCCAGCCATCCATTCCCGGCCGGGTTCTGGGGTGCCCACGTAGTAGCCGAGCGGTGTCCCGTCCGCAGCCGCGTAGAGGTCCGCGTAGAGGTCACCGAGGCGATCCTGACGTGCTGCGACGTAGTCGGCGACCGGTTGATGCTGTCGGATCCACTCTTCCGGGATGATGTCGTTCGACAGACCGTTCGAGATGATGTCATCGAGTACCTCAACCGTCGCCTCTCGCGCCTCCTCGACGTCGATCCCTCGCGTCGCGGCGTGTTCTCGACAGTGCTCACAGAAGCAGAGGCCGAACAGGAACTCCCCGAGTGTCCCGAGCTCCACGTGGATTTTCTGGTGGTGCCAACCGAATCCGGTGCCGTAGAAGTAGTCGAACGTCTCCAGCTCAATCCGATCGAACCACTCCCGCGAGGCGAGGTCACCCACGACCGATGTCAGGTAGCGCTGAACCGCCGGGTTGGAAGGGCAAAGACCGAACACTAGGTTGTCGCCGTATGGAGACGTCAGCGTGACATCGGGATTCGCCATCCCGAGCCGCGAGTTGTGACAGCCGACCGTCCACGAGGTCAATCGGAGATCCTCGGCTGCCGTCGTGATCGACTCGACCCAGTCCCCGTCCATCCCCTCGTACGGCGTCGGTCGGAGATCGCCATACCTGTCGTCCGGGAGGAAGTACGAACTCGCCTCTGCGAAGTGGGTCTTCTGCCCCGCGCCGTGGGGAGAGAACGCCTGGATGGCGTGGTAGTTCGTCGCGAGGTTCACTTCATCGACGCCGATCCCCCTGAGCCGCGAGGACACCGACTCGACGCCCTCGTCGCGGAGATCCCACGGGTACGCCCACGTTGCAAACTCCATGCGATCAGAGGCAGGGCCGGGGTGTTAAATCCCGCGTCGGATTGGAGCGGAACCGGGGAGACGCTACTCCTTGACGGCGCCAGCGGTCATCCCCGAGACGATGTACTCCTCAAGGAATGCGAAGAGAATTAGCAGCGGCACAATGCCGATGACCGACGCGGTGAGCATCATCCGCCAATCTGTCTGGAGCGCTCCAACCATCGAGAAGACGCCCCGCGGGACGTTGTACTTCCCGGCGTCCGTGAGGAACGTCAAGACGAATAGCAGGCGGTTCCACGCGTAAAGGAACGTGTAGGTGACGCTCGCGACGAGCGCCGGCTTCGTGAGCGGCAGGACGATTTTCGTCAGGATCTGCCACTGATCGGCCCCGTCGATCCGCGCGGACTCCTCTAGCGACACCGGGATCGTCTTGAAGTACCCATACAGCATCCACACGTTGAACGGCAGCGTGAACGCCGCCGCGGGGATAATGACAGCGAGGTAGCTATCGAACAGGCCGACCGCCGTGATGACATCGAAGAGCCCGACGATGAGTACGACCGGTGCGAACATCTGTACGACGAGCACCGCCAACAGGAACGACCGCTTACCGACGAACTCATTGCGTGCGCACGAGTACGCGGCCGGGATGGCAAGCACCAGCGTGAGAAGGACGGTTCCGATGGAGATGAGGAAGCTGTTGCCGACCCACAGAAGGATATCCGTTTGACTCCACACTTGAAGATACGCTTCGAGCGTCGGATCTGCGGGAATGAGTGTCGCCGGGCTTGAGAAGATCTCAGATTCGTTTTTAAACGTACTCGAGAACATCGCGTAGAATGGGAACATCATTAGTCCCAGCAGCGCGATCAGCATCCCGTACAGGCGGACCTTCCGGAGCCAGCTTCGGTCGTGGCCAGCCATCGTCATAGCTCTTCACCCCCACGCGTATATACGCGCAGATAGACGATGGCGAACGCCAGAAGGAAGAGAAAGCCAATGACGCTGAACGCGGCGCCGCGACCGAGGTTCCCGTTCTCCAGACCGACCTGGTAGATCCAGATCACGAGCGTCGATGTGGTGTTGATCGGTCCGCCGCCGGTCATGGTCCAGATCGTGTCGAAGCTGACGAACGTCCAGATTGTCGACAGCAGGGTCGCGATCAGGATCACTGACTTGAGCTGTGGCAGCGTGATGTAGCGGAACTGCTGCCACCGTTCGGCGCCGTCGATCGCGGCCGCCTCGTACAGTTCCTGTGGAATCGACTGGAGCCCCGCCAAGAAGATGATCGCCATGAACGGTGTACCTATCCAGACGTCGGCCACGATGACCCCGAGCCATGCGATCTCGGGATTCCCAAGGATGCCGATCCCCTGATCAATGAGCCCCAGTTCTATCAGGACGGCGTTCAAGTAGCCGTACTGCGGATGTTCGATCCAGCGGAACACGACTGCGGAGATAGCGTAGGGAATTCCCCACGGAATCAGGAACGCCGTGCGGAAGAACTTTCGACCTTTGATGTCGCCCTTCAGATGGACGGCGATCAATAGGCCGAGTAGCGTCTTCCCCGCGACGCCCACGACGACCCAGCGACCGGTCTGCCAGAGCAACTGGGTGAAGATGTCGCTGGTGAGAATTTCGACGTAGTGCTGGAATCCGACGTACGTTTCGACAGGGGAATCTGCGGGGGACTCGTACAGCGAGAGTCGAAACGTTTCGATGATCGGATAACCGACGACGCTCAACAGGAAGATCGCAGCGGGAGCGATCAGCAGGTACGCGCGGCTGTTCCGGCGGAGGTACTCGACCCCCCGTTCTAGGCGCGAGTCGGTTGCTGTCTCGGCGTACTCTTCTATAGTGCCCATTTTTACCGATCACTCCATGGCATCTTCGAGATCGGACTGGGCGTCATCGAGCGCCTGTTGCGGAGATTTCTGTCCGCCGACCGCCTCCTGAATAGCCAAAACCATCCGGTTGTTGAACTCGTTGAAGTTCGAGAGCTTCGGCCTAGCACGGGCGTACTGGCCCGCCTCGATGTAGGGAGCCCAGTTCGACGACTCCTGGAAGTAGTCCCGCTCTCCGACTTCCTCGACAGTGGGCATGAATCCTTTGCTCGTCGCGTACTCGAAGTGGCGGTCGGGATCGAAGTAAAACCGGAGCAGGTCCTCAGCCGTGTCTTTGACTTCGGACTGAGCGAACACGGAGATTGCGTCGATGGTGTTCAGGCTGTACCGGCCCTCGGGCCCAGCGGGCACCTGAACGATACCATAGTCGAAGTCAACGTCGCCTGCCTCCTTGGCAGTGTCGATGTTGATCCCGGTGTAGACGTGTGCGATGACCATCCCGAGTTCACCGGACTCGAACAGCTGGCGAATGTCTTGGCGGGTCGACGAGAGCGGCGAGGGCTGGGTGATCCCGTACTCCTGATTGAGGTCGGCGTAGAGTGAAAGCGCCTCGACGCCGGCGTCGGAGTTGACGACGGGATTCCCGTCCTCGTCAATCAAGTCCGCCCCGTGCGACCAGTGGTAGTGGTAGTACTGTGATCCCGTCTCGATAGCCTCGGCGCCGGCGAGCCCGAGCGGGGGCGTGTCTGTTTCGTCACGGATGGTCTCTCCGGCCGCGATCATGTCCTCCCACGTGTCGAGTTGCGGGTTCTCTGGGTTAAGGCCGGCTGCCTCGAAGACGTCTTTGTTGTAGTAGAAGCACTTGTTCGACGCAGCCCACGGAGCACCATAGTAGGAGCCTTGGTACTTACAGCCCTCGGCCATCCCCTCATAGAACCGGTCGCCGAACTCGCTCTCCATCAACTCGTCGATCGGCTCAAGCTCCTCTTTACCGACTAGCTGGGGAATCCAGCGTGCCGGCCAGCGGGCGGCATCGGGGGCCTCGCCCCCGTCGACGCGGTTATTGACTGTTTGCTGGGCGTTGTCCCAAGTGACGCTGGTGAACTCGAGGGAGACATCGTATTCCTCCTCAAACTGTGCGTTGTTCTCTTCAAAGTACGACTCGATGTTGTCCCCGACGCCCATCGTCAAGAACTGGATGGTCTCTCCGTCTCCGCCGCCGTCATTGTTGCTCCCTCCGCTGTCTCCAGAGCCATCGGAACCACCGCCATTTCCGCCCCCAGAACAGCCCGCAAGCGCGATGATACCGCCGCCACTCATCGCTTGAAGCAGGTTTCGCCGGCCAATACTTCCGTCCATAAGGTTCATCTTTTTTTCGGACATCTGCGCTAAATGTTCACGTGTGGTTATTAAAACCTTTGGGTGGATTGGCTGTTCGCCCGGGATGGCCCGTTCAGCCGTCAGCGATTATGCTCGTAGATGGCGGTGAACAGCGCGCCCAGCTCCTCCGTCACCGCTTCGTAGATGCGTTCGCCCTTATCCGCGTTCGCGAGTTCCGGGGCACCAATGTCGCCCGTTTCGGAGTACTGCTCGAAGTCGCGGTACACCGAGAGCGAGCCGCCATCAAGTAGGTCGCCGCCGGCCCAGTCGTAGTGCTCTTCCCAGCGGGTTCCCTCCTCTATCATTGAATCGACCACCAAGTCAGGACGAAGGTACAGCATGAGGGAGGTTTCGTATTCACCGCCGTGAGCCATGCCCCCGGTTTCACTCTCGCGGAAATCAGAAACTTCGCTCGTCGCAAGCTTGAAATACGTTGTGCCGAGCACCTCCGCGTCCGCCGTTTTCCCGAGAGTACTCACTAACGCATCGATGAGCGCGCCGTTACCGCCGTGTCCGTTTACGAAACACACGGCATCGAAGCCGTTCTCTAGTCCCGTGCGGCCGACATCCTCGAGCGTTCGTCGGAGGTGCTCGAACTCCAGCGAGAGCGTCCCCCCCAGCGAAAGGTGATGCGGCGAGAACCCGCTCCAGATTGGGGGTGTGACGAGCAGCGGGACGGCGTCGCGGAGCGATTTGGCCCCCCCATGAACCATTGCGTCCACCAGAAGTGTATCGGTAATGACGGGGAGATGGTTCCCGTGTTGCTCGACGCTCCCCACGGGGACCACAAGGACGGAGCCGTCTCGCTGACCGACCTTTTTGATGGCCCCGGACGGCTTGCCAGCCCATTCATACTCGTCCGTGCCGATGGTTTCGTGAATCATCGACTCGTTGTTTGCTCGGCGATCGTCGTTGGGACCCGATCTCCCGTCTCGTCAAAGAAGTGAATGTCTTCGATATCGAAATCGAGGTCGATGCGCTCGCCGGTATCAGGACTGTACTCGCTGTCGACACGAGCGACGATCTCTTTCTCTCTGTCGTCGTCAGTCGGGGGATTGAGGTAGAGGTAGTTGTCCGCCCCCATAGGCTCAACCACATCGACATCGGCGGGAATTCGGCCCGATTCGTCCGCCAAGCGAAGGTCTTCGGGGCGGATACCGAGCGTGTAGCGGCCAGTTTCTAGCGACACGTTAAGATCGGTCTGGAAGCTATCACCATCCACGTGGATGCCGTCGGATTCTGACTCAACAGCGACCTCGAAGAAGTTCATGCTCGGGGATCCAATGAACCCCGCGACGAACCGATTGTTCGGTTCGCTGTAGCAGACCTCGGGCTCAGCGACCTGTTGGAGTTCGCCATCGTTCAGAATCGCGATCCGGTCACCCATCGTCATGGCTTCCGTCTGGTCGTGTGTCACGTAAACCGTGGTGACGCCGAGTTCCTCGTGGAGCCGCTGGAGTTCCGTTCGCATCTGTGAGCGGAGCTTCGCGTCGAGGTTAGAGAGCGGCTCGTCCATGAGGAACACCTCAGGGTCGCGGACGATCGCGCGGCCGAGTGCGACCCGCTGCTGCTGGCCGCCCGAGAGTTCCTTGGGATACTGTTCCAGTAGTTCCGGGATTTCGAGAAGTTCGGCGGCGTTCTCGACGCGGTCGTCGATCACAGCGGCCTCGTATTCGCCGGAGAGACGCAGGCCGAAGGACATGTTCTCTCGTACGCTCATGTGAGGATAGAGAGCGTAGTTTTGGAACACCATCGCGATGTTTCGGTCCTGTGGCCGGACGTCGTTGACGACCTTCGATCCGATTCCGATCTCACCTCCAGAGATTGTTTCGAGGCCGGCGACCATACGAAGAGTCGTCGACTTCCCACATCCAGATGGACCGACAACGACGAGGAACTCGCCGTCGCGAACCGTCAGGTCGATCCCTTCGACGGCAACTACGTCGTCGTACGTCTTTGTGACGTTAGATAGCTGTACGTGACTCATTGTAACCTGTCGGCATCTCTTTAGCGGGATATAAAAAATTACCGACGGAGAGGGATCGATAGGGCGATACTCGTTTATTGAGAATTATTAGTCCGACACTCTATTGTATAAAAATGTTTTTGACTATACCAAATATTATACGCGTGGAGACGTGTACAGTAACATATGAGTGATAACCGAGCGCCACGGCGAATTAAGTCGGTGGGGATTGCTTTTGACATACTCAAAATACTTCGAAACGAGGGGGGTGCAACGGTGACAGAGATCGCTGGGGCGATCGACCGCACACCGGGAACGACCCACACCTATCTCGCGACGATGTGCGATAAGGGGTACGTCAAGGTCGAGGACGGGGAGTATCAGGTGGGGCTGTTCGCACTCCCACTCGGTGAATACGTGAGGGCAAACTCCAGGCTTTATCAAATCGGGAAGCCGGAGGTCGATAAACTTGCTCGAAAGACTGGCGAAGCGGCCCACCTCGTGGTGGAGAGTCACAGCCGCGAGATTCTGCTGTACGAGCAGTTCGGAGCCGATGCTGTCGGGGAGGATCTGTACACGCAGATTAAAGGGTATCCTCGGAGGAATCTCCACTGTTCGGCCGCGAGCAAAGCGATCATCGCGCACCTGGACGAATCCCGCCGGAACGAGATACTTGATGGGTACCAACTCGTCTCTCGAACTCCAAACACGATTACGGAAGAGGAGGTGCTCCGAGAGGAATTAGAGCAGGTGCGAAGCGACGGGTATGCGAGTAACGACGAGGAACAAATCACCGGTGTTCGCGCCGTCGCTGCGCCGATCATCCATGAAGAGACGATTTACGGCGCAATCAGTCTATCTGCACCCACGAGTCGAATGCCACAGGATCAGTTCATGAACACCGCCCCGGAGCAGATTCTTGACGTTGCGAACGTAATCGAAGTCAATATTCAAACACCCTAAGCCGAGCCTCGAATTACAGTTCGGCTGATCCGAACAACTGAACATAAACGATTACCGCGCTTGGCTCCTCAGAAAGTAGACATACGCATGTTTGAAGCAATTTTAATGGGAAATGTCGTGGTAATTGGATCAGCGATTTATAGTTTAAATTATATAATATTCTTTACCGCACTTAGTTTTGATATATACAAAACAGTAGAATGTATGATTCAGTATCGAAGCGAATACAATTACAAACGTACGGTTGTAATTCTTGTCGCGTTAGGTGCGGGGATACGGCATCCCAGTACCAATTATGACAGAAGTTCTTGACCATCAAAAGCAAATTTGGTAAATATCTCGCTGTTGAGAAAAGCTGATTCCATGGGAAGCTAAACGACCTGAGCGGGGGGCAGTAGTTTCTGCTACGGCGTTCTAAAACAGTATGAGAAACAGAAGGTTCGATGTATATTGCTCTATAGATACGTTCCACAGAGTTCCGATATCCATGTCACCCGTTCCTGAAATTGAGAGCATGGAGTTGACACGTATCTTATAGCGAATGCGTTCCATCGATGAGAATCACGGCATCGGAGACGTCGTAGTTCTCGGAAAGGACCGTCAGAAACGAATGAGCGATAACAATTATTGTCGTGGGCCCCAGGGTGGTATGAAGTAATTTGTTTGTCTTGGGATCGACGGCAGCATACAGCTAATATTGCTCATTTCTGGGTCGGACCACAGTCTTATCAACCGCAATGTGGCTGGAAACTGACCTGCTCATCCGTCTTTAGTTAAGCTTCACACCTCGGTTGTGTAGCGGTAGCGAGCGTCTCTTGTAAGATTGGTCGTCGCTTGTAGATCTTTTGAGTGTCTTCGATCAGCCGGTCGAGCAGCGGTGGTGGTGAGTAGCCGAGGAACTCACCGAGTTTGTGGAGAATGAGCTGGGCGTGCGACCGAAAGGTCGCCGCCCAGCGCTCTGTCGGAAACACAAGCTCATCATCCGCCTGCTCAGTGACTAGATCTAACAGATCGCGTCTTACAAGCAGCGACAGCAGCGCTGCGTACAATAAGATCCTCACCACGTGTTCGTCACTCGTATCGAACTCGTCCAATTCGTACTGTGTCTTCAGCTCCCGGAACAGCAACTCAACTTCCCACCGACAGCGATAGACCTCCGCTAAATCCGCCGGAAAGAACTCTTTTCTCGCTAAATTCGTCATGTACAGGTGGTAGTCGTCGGCGTCCTCGTCGCGGACGCCGACGACGCGAAATTGCTTCGTATCCAGCGACTGTGTCCCATTGTACGGCCCCCGTTTGAACTCGACTTCGACCTCCACATCGATGTATTTCCGGTCAAGATCATCGAGAACAGCTCGGAGCTGCTCGCCCTCTAAGGGAATGGCGCGGCCGCGCTATTCCCATAACTCCCCCGTAATGAGCGGGTTCGCGTTCTGCTTCAGCCGACTCACGAAGTAGCCGTCGTTTTCGTCGATCAACGCAAACCGGCGGTACTTGAAGTAGGCGAGATCGAACAGTACAAGGCGATTCTCAAGCCACGGCCCTGTTTTGAATAAGTGCTGTCGTGCGTTTTTTCGTTAGCAGTATCGAGCCGTTTAATCGTCTGCTCTGTGGCATTGTGGAGCAGGTGGAGCTTCGCTCTAGCCTGCTCCTCGTGGCGGGCTTCGAACTGGTCTGAGAGAAATTCGTGTAACCGCAACACCGTTCCATCAGCGATCATCACGTCTCTAAATCGGTCGAGATCAGCGTCAACAGCGTTAGGAACAGCGACCTCGTCGAGACCATGCTCGACGAGGTCGCGGAGGTACTCCGCAAGCGTCGGTGTCAACCGTTGATAGAATCCACCCGGAGAGATCGTCTCATCGGCAATCGAGCTGTAACAGCGTCTAAACCCGGCGAGTGTTCGGCTTTCGCCTTAGTACCTAGCGTAACTTTTGAAGATAGTCGTTGAGATGATTGTCGATCCAAGAGGCCGCAAAACTAAGCTGAGCTGTGAGCTTCTCAAAGAGTTCGGTAAGGAAAGCGCGGTATTCTGCCGCGCTCTCCACAATCAACGGTGACGCTTCCCATTTCAGACTCTTCCAGACCTGCTCGATTGGATTGAGATCCGGTGAACCAACGGGCAAAAACACGAGGTCAATTCCGAGTTGATGGGCTCGCTTACGCGTGTACTCGCACACGTGAGAAGAGAAGTTATCCAAGACGAGCAGAATCCGTTGACTCGGATTCTGCTCGCGGATTCCTTCGAGACACTCACAGATTCGTTCTTTCTCCTGATTACTTGGAAACTGGACCACGCTCTCACCGGAGAGTGCATAGAACCCGACCGCTGGTTCGTCTAACTTCACCAGCGGTCGGGTGATGTGAGGGTCGTCGACGGTGTAGAGTCGCTGTGAGTTGTCCCACGGTTGTGGATGCGATGTGTCGAGAAATCCAAGCACAGTTCCACCGTCCGTACGGATCTCTTCGTCGACGACCCAGCCTTCCTCATCGTCTCCATCGCGTTTGTTGTGCGGCTCATCAGTTGCCTCGTCGAACGCGTCGCCGACGCGTTCGTCGAGGATTTCTTCGGCATTCTCTGGCCGTGATGGGCGCTTAGTCCGCGGAATTGCGTAGGAGAGGCCGAGCTTTTCGAGGAACGTAGTGAGATGGGCTGGATGAAATTCAACGTCGAACTCCTCGTTGATGAGGTGTTGTATCTCTTGTTTCTTCCACGGTTGGCCCTCCCGGAGCAGTTCCAAGAGGCGTTGCTGTTGCTCTTCGCCGAGCTTCGGGGGCCTGCCGCCCCCGAAGTTCGGCATTAGAAGTCCAAGACCGCCCTTGTTCCATCGGCGAGCCCAGCGTGTTCCTGTCGCGGAGGACCTGCCGACATCGTCGGCAGCGTCCTCCAAGGTTGCCCCCTTGTAGAGCCGTTTAACGAAGATCAACCGCTCAGTGAGTTTTTCATCCGTAGACTCCGCGAGGAGTCGATCGAGATCGTCCTCACTGAGGTGACGGACGATCTCTTTGCGGCGATCCCCAGACATACCTCCTCATCAGACTCTACCTTCATAACTTTCACTAGGCACTACGGCGAAGCCGAACACAAATGCCCAAACGAAGGCAGGGATCTGGAGCTTGCGGTCACGTTCGACCACGCCGAGTTCCTCGGCGTGCTCTTCGAGGAACTCGGAGGGAAACAGTGTAGTGAGCCGACGCATAATCCGAGACGAGGAGTCCTTGTCGTACACAGACTGGACTTCCTCATTCCTTCGGAAAGATGCCTCGATAAGCCGCCGCTATCACACGGTTTTCGCTTAACTAAAGACGGATGCTGACCTGCTTTATTCTGTAAATCAGAGAACACTACCAGATACTATTGCGGTAGACTTAATATTAAGAAGGCCAAATATATCCTACGTGTCACAAATTTCAAAAACCGCAGTACGCGTCGATATCAGGAATATCGGTGGCATCGACGAAGCATCGGTGACGCTTCCCAGCGGTGTCTCGATTTTAACCGGGCGGAACGCAACAAACCGGACCTCCTTCTTACAGGCACTGATGGCCGGGCTCGGTAGCCGACAAAGTTCACTGAAGGGCAACGCCGAGGAGGGAGAAGTCACCCTCGAACTCGGTGACAAGACGTACACACGAACGCTCAAGCGCCGCGGCGACTCCGTCGACTTCACCGGTGACCCGTACCTTGACGATCCAGAACTAGCCGACCTGTTCGCATTCCTCTTGGAGAACAACGAGGCGCGACGTGCGGTAGCGCGCGGTGACGACCTCCGCGAGATCATCATGCGCCCGATCGATACCGACTCGATCGACGCGGAGATCCGTGAGTGTAAACGCGAACGCGAGGAGCTAGAGTCCGATATCGAGCAGCTCGACGGCCTCGAACGCGATCTCCCGGATCTCGAATCGGACCGGCGCGAGAAGATCGAGGAGCTGGAGGAAGCACAGGAGGAACTCGAGTCGATCCGCGAGGAACTCGACGAGCTCGACGCCAGCGTCGAGGAGAGCCGGACGCGCAAGAAGGAGATGGAGGCAGCGTTCCAGCGCGTCCGGGACGCTCGCTCCGAACTCGACGACCTTGAGTTCGATCTTGAGACTGAGCGCTCGACTCTCTCAGAGCTGAAAGCGGAGCGCAAGGAGCTCCGAGAGACGATTGAAGCAGCTGAGGAGCCCGACGAGAACGCGGATCGGCTCGCCGGCCGTATCGACGAACTTCGCCGCCGGAAGCGTTCGCTCGACGATGACATCAACGAACTCGGCAGCGTCATCGGCTTCAACGAGGACATGGTCGAGGGCTCAGGGATCGACATCGACATCAACGAGGAGACGGCCATCGACGACCCGACCGCCGCCCTAACCGCAGGTGACCGGACGGCCTGTTGGACCTGCGGGTCCGAGGTCGAGACCGACCAGATCGAAGCGACCCTTGACCGGCTCCACGAGCTCCGGTCTGACAAGCTCGACGAGCGCAATGATATCCGCGCGGAGATCCAAGAGCTCACCAACCGGCAGTCATCGATCCAGCAGACCCAACGCGAGAACGAGCGCGCCGAGGAGCGGCTCGAGGCGGTCAACAACGAGATCGAGTCGACCGAGTCGCGGATCGCCGACCTCGAAGTGCGGATCGAGTCGAAAGAGGACGAGATCGAGAATCTGGAAGGCGAGGCCGAATCGATCGACGTCGGTGGCTACGACGAAGCGTTGGAACTCCACCGCGAGGCGAACGGGATAGAGCTCCGGATCGACCGGCTCGAAGACGAGATCGACGAGATTGACGAGGAGATCGAAGAGCGGGAGGCCGCGATCGAGCGCCGCGAGGACCTCAAAGAGGAACGTGAGGAGCTCGCCGAGCGGCTGACCGAATTGCGGACGCGCGTCGATCGCATCGAGGAAACCGCCGTCGAAGAATTCAACGAGCGGATGGGGACCGTCCTCGACATTCTGTCGTACGATAACCTTGACCGGATCTGGATCGAACGCCGCGAGGTTGAGGAACGCGAGGGACGTCGGAAGGTGACACGAACACGCTTCGATCTCCACGTCGTGCGGTCGGCAGCGGATGGGAGCGCATACGAGGACACAGTCGGACATCTCTCGGAGAGCGAACGCGAGGTCACGGGGCTAGTATTCGCGCTTGCTGGTTACCTAGTTCACGACGTCGACGAGACGGTGCCATTCATTTTGCTCGACTCCTTGGAGGCGATCGACTCAGACCGGATCGCCGACTTGGTTAGCTACTTCGGAGACCACGCAGACCACCTCGTCACGGCGCTCCTACCGGAAGATGCACAGGCGCTTGACGACGAGTACGCGTACGTGGAGGCTATTGACTGAAACGTTTGTCGACAGACCCGTCGAGATACTCAGACTTACAGCGTTACGTTTGTAATGCTTGACGCACAAGGGCAGGTATGTCACAGACGAACGGCGGTCGGCAGACGAAGGTCGCCCGCGTGATAGACGATTATGACCTTACGGGGATGGGGTCCCGCCTCGAAGCGGCGTGGACAGGAGAATCGGGTGATCGAACGAGCCTGCGGGACTTGGCCGACGAGTTCAACGAGGCGGTGTTGGAGGCTGCGATTCGGGACGCCGGAGGCGCTCCGCTGGAGTTCGAAGTGTCGGGAACCTACGAGGCACTATCGTCGGGGGCGGAGGCGGGTGCGACGCGCGCACGGCGGCGATTAGAGCGCGAGGACGTTGACGTGGACTCCGTTGAGTCGGACTTTGTCACGCACCAAGCTGTTCATACGTACCTGAAGCGGGACCGGGACGCAAGCCTTCCATCGGACAACGGGGATCCCCGCGAGCGGAAAGTTAAATCCATCGAGAAGCTCCAGGGCCGGCTTACGGCAGTTACTGAGTCCGCGGTCTCCTCACTCGCTGCAGCCGACGAAATCGATCAGTCCGATTATGAGGTGCTCGTTAATGTCCGCGTGGTTTGTCCAGATTGTGGCGCAGGTCAGCCGGTGGGAGAGCTTCTCCGTGAAGGCGGCTGCGGCTGTACGAACTGATTAACGTGCCCCTCTAGCTGGCACTATCGAGCCATGAATAAAGACAGTTATGCGGTCACACATGTTCACGATAACACGCATAGACTATTCGATAATCGTGAATATTGCGTTGCGGTTGTTGAGGCTCTTCAGCTGGTCGCGCTGACAATTCCTGACTGAACCACTGAATCTCATGGTGAAGTCGGTGTGTATCACGCAGATGAGCGTGCGCATCTGAATTAGCTGAGTTTGCGCAGTTTTCGCTGTATACCTAATATCCTATCGGCCTGTTAGTCTACAATGTGGTCAATCTGAGAATCCGATCACACCGTCGTGTTGGTTATCTCTTCGTTCAACGGACTGTTTTTTTTACTGGCGGACAGCAAGCTACAGCCCGAAGGTCTAACGACTGATAGATGCGCACAATCAGTCTGAGATTGGATCATTCCTCCACATGGCATCGATCAACGAATTGAGCGAGCAGAGAGTTCAGGATATCCGGATGCTGTATCCAATACACTGCTGCTGTGCCGTTTCTTCGTTGACGCTCTCAAGCCGGTTGTTGGTGAATCTATCATTCATCCTAAGATTTCACCGCTGGTAGGGCAGGCGGTACCTCCTAACTGCTCTGGTCCTCACTACAACCATATTCGTGGATGTTGGACATGTCCGTCACGAACCTCGGCTAGTTGTATTACAATTGTAAGGATGTAATGGCTAGGAGCGCCATGGCCGTTTGACGTATCTTGAAGGTACAATTGAGTTCCTCGACTTATTCGCGAACGTTGGTGGAAATGGGTTGGTAGTACGTCGAAAACAGTTGTGAATTACCAGTTTACCACCGCTCAAACAATTTCGATGATATCGAATCATTGGTGCGACAATCCAGTACCCCTCGACAAGACTCAGGAGAAAGTCTGGTTTTGATGTTTTAATCTCTGTTCATCTAGTTTATATTGTCATTCCTCAGCGCCCTGCTCACTCTGTGTGAACATCTTGCTAATAGATAAGGGGTATTGTCAGAAGTGGATAGAGTCTCATCAACTACAGCGTAGACAGGATCTTCACCGTCTCACCGTTAACCCGCAAAGAATAAGCCCCGACTTGACCATCTGTAACATATGACCGACTCATCTAAGCCAAACCGCTCGATTAAAACGACAGAGACAGTCTTCGGGATTATCGAAGAAATCAGCCGCTCCTCAGGAGCGACAAGAGAAGAGTTGTCCGATCGACTGGGACTTGCCGAGAGTACTGTTCACACCCATGCTCAGACACTCATCGATCGCGGATACCTGGTCAAAGAGGGACGAGAGTACCAACTTGGACTCCGCTTTCTCGAGCACGGGATGGCCGCTCGGGACCGGTATAAACTAGTTGGTATTTCACAGGAAGCGCTCGAAAATCTTGCGTCTAAGACCGGCGAAGCCGCCTATCTCATAACCGAAGAACACGGGAAAGCTGTGTACGTGAACAAAGCTCTGGGTGATAAGTCCGTCCAGACAGAAGGTAGAATCGGCTATCGACGTCACTTACATGAGATCGCAGCTGGAAAGGCTATCTTAGCGGAGTTGTCTCGAGAAGAAGTTCTCGACATTGTCGAAAAGCATGGTCTACCAATGAAGACAGAAAATACGATCACAGATGTCGACGAATTGTTCGAGGAACTCGATACGATCCGGGAGCACGGGATCGCAGTGAATGTCAATGAATCTCTTGAGGGAGAGAAGGCTGCCGCAGCACCAATAACAACAGATTCAGATGTTGTTGGAGCTGTCGCCGTTGTTGGACCATCTAATCGGCTAACTGGTGAGTTATTTGAGGACACCATTCCCCGCCTTCTACTTGAGGCAGCCAATGAGTTGGAACTCCGGTATCAGTTCTGAGCAACGGATCCATTCGATATTACCGAATCAAAACTAATCTGTGATTGGCTGTCCGTATGAGGGTACAACAATAATCTTCAAATATCAGGAAGTCAGTAATCGATACTGATGTCGTACGATCAGTCCGCAGCAGAAGGTAGTCTTCGACAAAACGAGTACCGTGGGATGCCCACAGGAGAACAGGTACCCTCACCACAATTGCTCGAGAACGTTCGGATGTTCTTTGTGGCATATGAGGCGGACCCTGACGTTCTCCGTCAAGAGCTCCCGCCAGGACTTGAACCACATCCCAGCAATACGATTCGGATGGACATGTACCGCGTTCCCGATGGGCGGATGACTAGCCATTTAGACGAGTTTACACTCACCTATCTCTCAATTGAAATCGACGAGCACGATAGCACGGCTATTACCGCCAGCACGGGCGAAGAAAAATCTCTGCCTGGCCGCTACTGGGTCGGATACTGGACTGATTCGAGCCAGATGCAGAAGTACGTTAGAGAATTTGGTGGGATTCCTGCCGAAGAAGGAACCACCTCTTGGGATTGGGATGGTAACTCGCTTAGTTCGACGCTGAGCGTTGACGGCCAGGACGTCATCGATCTTCAGGCAACGGCAGTTCCTCCAGAAAGCGAGGAGTATGAACCCAAAGAGCGGGTGACCGGCCACTTCAATTATTACGCACGGCGCCAGATCCCGACTCTCTCTGGACATCGGACTGCTATTGATGAATTGGTCGAGTTCCCCATCCCGTCGATTTTCGACGTGTATGAGGCAGAGGTGGAGTCTCTTGAGTTTGACTTCCCTGAGTCACATTATGGATCTCAGTTTGCTCCGACAGAGCCACTCAATGTAACAGACATTGTCTACGGCGAGAACTCATTTGCTTATCCGATCGGTCGACAGATCAAAAACTACCAGACAGAGTAACGACAATATCCGGTGTTCCGGGAATCAGCAAAAATATTTTAACTGTCGCATCGGAAAGCTGAGATATGGCAGAACTTACTGCCAACGGTATCCGACAGTATCTACAGACAAACAAGGGAGTAGCCATTGGGATTCCAGGGGTGGTATTAGTCGTCATCGGGACGTTCTACGACCCGGGAAGCCTCATAAGAAAGATTCTCTTTTTAGTTTCAGCGCCGTTCCTGACTGTTTCGGCGTACGTTGCGGGCCAGAAGATGCTCTTTCTTCTACAGCTAGTCGTCACGCTGAGTGCCGTATTAGCATTCTTCCCTGTCGGCCTATCAATTCGTGTTGGGACACTTCTGGTTCCAGCAGTGTTGATTTTCATTTATCTCGCTGTTGATGGGTACATTGAAGAAGATCCATACTGGCCAATCGCCGGTATTGGCTTAATTCTTCTCGCGACCGCGTTCGCACTTGGCGGATTATCCCCGTTCTACGTGACACTGTTCCTAACTCTGGGCCCGGGACTGATAGCCACGTACTCGCTTATTGAGTACATCACTCTTGACATCCCGGTTCAGTTCATTTGGTTCGTGCTTAATGTCGCTATCGCAGCAGGACCTACTGTTCAGTTGATCGGGATGCTATGACACCAATAAGAATCGAATCGATCTGTATACCTCGGTTACACATCAGTGCCAATACCCAACCCGAACATGAGTAAATTATAAAAAGAACCCAGCATAAGACGAGCATGTGTACAAAACGAGCCACATGTAAGCCGACGCGTGTCGTGACGGCACACTAACAAACGCGACTACAGTCAAACACAACATGACCCTAGAAGTTGACGCAGACCCGTACGAGTTCGAGTTCGACCCGGAAAAGACGGCCCTCATGGTCGTTGACATGCAGAGGGATTTCATAGAGGAAGGCGGCTTCGGGGAGTACCTCGGTAATGACGTGAGTCGGTTACGGAAGGCAGTCGAGCCAACGCAGAAGGTGCTTGAGGCTGCGCGCGACGCAGGATTCAAAATAATTCACACGCGGGAAGGGCACCGTCAAGAGATGGCCGACGCTCCGCCGTCGAAGGTCGAACGAGGCGACTTGGATGTTAAGATCGGTGACGAAGGTCCGATGGGGAAAGTCCTCGTACGGGGCGAACGCGGCCATGACTTTGTTGAAGAACTACAGCCTGAAGAAGGAGAAACAATCATCGATAAGCCTGGCAAGGGCTCGTTCTATTCCACAGATCTTGACCTAGTGCTCCGAAATGATGATATCGAGAACATAATCCTTACCGGGGTGACGACCGAGGTATGTGTTCAGTCTACTGTCAGAGAAGCGAACGACAGAGGGTACGAGTGCTTGGTGCTTGAAGATTGTACAGCCTCGTACTTCCCTGAGTTTGATGAAGTCGGAATAAAGATGATCAAAGCGCAGGGAGCGATCTTCGGCTGGGTCGCTGACTCTGACGAGTTCATCTCGACACTGTCTGACGTATAGAAGCTCACCGGTTGGTAGCTTCCGGAACTCTCTTTTTGGACTTAGATCCGAAATCAGAGTCCAGTCGTTATGGTGAATTTAATGATAGCAGGGAGATCGCTGTCTGAGAATCCATTTGAGGTCGCAAAAAAGAACAGTTTGTGGCGCTGTAACGGGCAAACAGACTACGAACAAAGCGTGTCTCAGGGAGGTGCCATCATGGCTCTTGTCGACGGCGAACCTTTGGATGTTCTCGGTGTTGCCGAGAGTAATTCGATAGATGATCTGGATCTCGTGTGGCCAGTATAACGAGGAGTGAACATGGAGAATTGCACAGGCGTCCGGATCAAGGAGTGCTCATCGTTTTGTGCGTGCGTAGGCGGTGATGTGGGTGCTAGTGGTAGTATCTCGGTGCTGTTTCCTGATTGAAGAACTGAGATCGATGGCGCCGTATGAGCCCAGAGTGTAGATGATCACGGGCCCACGAAGGCCACTCACGCTACACCGCAATAGACATCCTCTCAAACGACGGATAGAGGGTGCTGACTCGGGGCATTCTGTTCGAGCCACTGTAAGAGACCACGAACCCAACTGTCCAGATCGCTCAATCGACGATCTCCCAGTAGGAGACATCTATGTCTGTTAACGAGTCTGAGAAGTAATTAAGAGAGATTCGGCACCTCCGCTTTGTTTCTGCGACCAGAGCGACGTTGGCTTGCTGTCTTCTATGAATTTAACCGAGTATTCCCAACCTGAAATACCATTCTCACTCCTTTAACCAACTTGTTACCCACAAACCCATTATCACAGAAACCCCGAGTGCGTAAGGGTTATACATAAAGAAAATCTACGATAAATGGTGAGCCGTAAACATAGAGTAATCACCGACACCTACGCTGACTCGGTTAAGCTGATGCAGATATCGAGTGACGTTCTCGAATCGTACGATCTCGAAGACGCGTCAGCAGTGATGGGTACTGAAAACAACAGAAAACAGCTCTCTGATGCTAGTTTGTTAGATCAGGACCAACTCGCGGATATCGATCCTGACGACCTAGTGATGGCTGTAAGAGGCCCTGAAGAGATAGTCTCTGACGCGCTTGACCTGATGGAGTCTCAGTTATCAGCAGGGGGTTCCACTGGAAGCGCAACCGTAGAAGAGATTCCTCCAAAATCCATCGAACGCGGAGTTCAACAATTTGAGGAGGCAAACCTCGCCCTTATTTCAGTCCCTGGAGAATATGCGCCACAGGAAGCGTGGAAAGCTCTAAACCAGGGGCTCCATGTGCAGTTATTCTCTGATAACGTCGACATCGAGACTGAACGGGCACTAAAACAGCATGGCCGTCAAGAGGAACTGCTGGTCATGGGACCTGACTGCGGGACTGCGATAATTAACAACGTTCCGCTCGGTTTCGCAAATTCGGTCTCGGAGGGCAACATCGGATTAGTTTCTGCTTCCGGTACAGGACTACAGGAAGTATCATCGCTCATTGACCGAGCTGGATACGGTATCTCACAGGCTATTGGAACTGGAGGACGTGATCTCAAAGATGAAGTCGGTGGTGTCGGAATGTTGCAGGGAATTGACGCCCTCGTTGGTGATAGTGACACCGAGGTTATCGTTCTAATTTCGAAGCCTCCAGGGCCGAAGACGAGGGATAAACTGCTGAAGGCAGCCTCTGAATGCCCAAAACCAACAGTTGTCAATTTCATCGGCACATCTGTTGATGGCGTAGATACCGACCATGTTGTAATAGGAGAAACGCTCGAAGACACTGCCAGAGAAGCCGTATCCCAAGCTCCAGGACCAGACACAGAAGGTGAAACATTTACCCAGAAGATGGGCCTTAATGAGCAATCAATGCCGGAGGTCCTCTCCAAACGGTCGTCACCTGAGACCAGTCGGAAGTACGTTCGTGGACTTTACACTGGCGGGACCCTATGTAGCGAAGCTATCTCAATGTTGGACGGCGAACTTGAGACAATTGGCTCGAATCTCTCCCTTGGAGAGCCGATGGATGAGCCACTCGTCCCCAGCGGACATACCATAGTCGATCTCGGAGAAGATGAACTGACCCAGGGGCGCCCTCATCCGATGATTGACCCCGAACTTCGGGATGAACAGATCCAACAAGCAACTCGGGACAGCGAGGTACTCGTCGTCCTGTTCGATGTTGTCCTTGGGCACGGGGCCCACGCAAATCCTGCAGAGGGAATCGCTGACGCGATCAGCGGCATGGAAGATAACGAGTGGCCGATCCTCGTGGCGTCGGTCACCGGGACAGAGTCAGACCCACAAGGGCTCTCGAATCAAGTCCAAACTTTGCGGGACGCGGGCGTTCACGTCGCTAAAAGTAATGCCGAGGCCGTTCAGACCACCAAATTGATTCACAGTGCCGTCCAAAACAGAGGTGTATACGAATGAGCTACAATGAACTATTTGACGATGAACTCGCAGTAATCAACATCGGGCTTGACCGGTTTAAGGAGACACTTGATTCGACTGGAACGAAAGCGTTACAGCTCGACTGGAATCCACCGAAAGGAATTAGCGATAACTTGGGAGATGAGCTGAACAAGCTTGCTGCCCATAGAGAGAAAATAACCGAAGCGAATCAAGAAGCCTTCGACCGTATGACGGAGGCGCAACCAGTCTGGGTTGATATTGACACAGCAGAGGATGTGATCCCTGACTTTGGTGGGAAGCAACTACTCCATGCTGGACCCCCAGTCTCATGGGAGAATATGTCCGGTCCTCAGCGTGGCGCAGTAATTGGAGCCGCGCTATATGAGGGCTGGGCAGATACTCCCGAAGAAGCGCGATCGTTAGCTGAAAGTGAAATCGAACTTTCACCCTGCTACGAACACGATACTGTGGGTCCGATGGCTGGCGTCGTTGCGCCGTCAATGCCAGTCGCAGTGGTCGAAGATAAAGTCCATGGGAACAGGGCATTTTCGAACCTGAATGAGGGGCTGGGAGAGGTCCTTCGATTCGGCGCGTACTCCGATGAGGTCCTTGATCGACTGGAGTGGATGGAGACTGATCTCGCCGAAGTTCTCAAGTCAGTCGTTGATGATCAGGGTGGTGTCGATCTGAAGCTGATAACTGCCCAGGCGTTACAGATGGGCGACGAAGTACACAACCGGAACGTTGCCGCGACGTCGATGTTCGCCCGGAAAATTGCTCCGTCACTAACCCGTAGTTCTCTCGACAAAGAGAAAGTGTCTGAGGTTGCGCAGTTCCTTGAGGACAACGATCACTTCTATCTTAACCTCTCGATGGCGGCGTGTAAGGTTGCTGCTGATGCTGCAGCCGATATTCCTTGGAGTACGGTTCTCACAGCAATGACGCGGAATGGAACTGAGTTTGGTATTCGAGTGAGTGGACTCGGAGACCAATGGTTCACCGCTCCAGCACCTGCCGTCGACGGGCTGTTCTTCCCACAGTATTCTGAGGAAGATGCAGCAGGAGACATGGGAGACAGTACGATCGCAGAGACCACTGGTGCGGGTGGATTCGCGATGGCAAGCGCCCCCGCAATCACGCAATTCGTCGGTGGATCACCGAGCGACGCACTCAGATATACGAACGAAATGTACGAGATTACAGTTGGGAAGAACCCTAATTATACCATTCCAGCCTTAGACTTTGAGGGAACGCCTACTGGCATTGACCTACTGAAGGTAATTGAAACCGGCGTGGCACCCGTCATCAATACTGGGATCGCTCATAAAGAACCCGGTGTTGGCCAGATTGGAGCTGGACTCGTTCGCGCACCTCGCGAGTGCTTCAATGACGCAATTGAAGAGTTCTGTGAGCAGCACAAACCGTAACAGCAGAAGCAACCGGCCACTATCCGGCTAACAATTCCGGTCAAGGATTAGGTAACTCAAGAACCGTCGTACTTCCCAACGTTCGCAAACGAATCGCAACGACATCCGAACGACCTCACACAGATACACATGACTGAACGGACTGTACTCGCACTCGGTGGTAACGCCTTGTTAAAACCTGAACAGACGGGAACGTTCCAGCAACAATTAGACAATGCCCGAAAAAGCATTCAAGCAATTGATGGGTTACTGAAAAATGGTCAAGAGGTCGTCCTGACCCACGGGAACGGTCCACAGGTCGGTAACATTCTCAATAAAAATAGATCCACAGAGGGGGCTACGCCTCCGATGCCGCTTTTCGCGTGTGGTGCTCAGAGTCAAGGGCTAATCGGGTTTATGCTCCAGCTCGCCTTCGAACAAGAATTTCGAGGTCGAGACTCAGATAGAAGCTGCGTCCCGATTGTGACCCCTGTGACTGTCGATAGTGACAGCGACGCCTTTGAGAATCCGACAAAGCCAGTCGGCCCGTTTTACTCTGAGGAGGAGGCTAAGACGATGATCGAGAGTGAAGGAGTCTCAATGATTGAAGACGCTGGTCGGGGTTGGCGTCGTGTCGTTCCGTCACCAGAACCTGCTGAGATTCACGGCGTTGATACAGTTAACTCAATCCTTGAAAATCAGAATGTGCCGGTCGTCGCAGGTGGCGGAGGCATACCCATAACCGCCACTGACGACGACGGTCCTACAGGAGCTAATGCTGTCGTAGATAAGGATCTGACCGGCGCCACGCTTGCTGATCAAATTGACGCTCAGACGTATGTTATCCTCACCGATGTCTCACACGTCGCTCTTAATTACGGGGAACCAGACCAAGTTGACCTCGAAAAGATCTCAACAGATGAGGCACGCAAATACCAAGACGAACATTTCGAACGTGGGAGCATGTATGAAAAGATCGAGGCTGCGTGTCAATTTGTTGACGGATATTCAGATCGCCGCGCAGTGATCACGAGTCTTCAGAATGCTACTGAGGCGGTTACCGAAGATGTCGGGACAACAATCTACGACGACCAGCCGTAGCCAATAAAACAGTTGAACCGCTAGCTGCTTCCAATAATGCGCCGGGGCTACACTAAACATAAAATAACGTGGGTTGGAAGTGGGGCCCGAGAGACTTGGGGGCAGTTGTCCCGGCAGTACTCTCGCTCAGATACTGGGTCTCGACCCATTGAGGCTGGGAATGTTGTGCGAATCTTTGAGCGTTCACTCTATCTCGATGTCCGTTGTCTCCCCGATAATCGCTCCACGTTGACTCCTATGGTTTTGATCGGTGGCGACAATATGTCAGATAGCCCCCTGCTGTCAAGAGTGTCAGGCTCTCCAATCGCGTTTAATCAGCTGGATGTTGAAACCGGGTCTACCTGGACCTACAGGCAGGGAGATTCGGAAACAAGGGCTGTACTCACGATCGGCAATTCGACAACCCTCACATTGAACTTGGAGTTGTTGAAGCAGTCGAACGCAGTTCCGACTCGCATTTCATCAGTTAGCGAAATCGTCGAGAATTCCCGAATCCAAAACCGAGCTGAGGCGTGTGTGAACCAACTTATTATTGAAGGATACAGCGACGGGCTTGGCTGGCTATCCAAGCTCGGAGGTCCTCTCGACCAACATTCTCAAGCGCCAGAAGAGTTTGGCGAATATGTAAGCTCGTGGGTCCAGCTGTTAACTGTTGATGACGTAAGAGAAGCCACGTTCGACCCTATCGCCGATGTCATTGGCCGTGGCCTTGGTACGACACCGTCCGGTGACGATGTGACTTCTGCGATACTGCTAACGCTTAGCCGTATTTTGTCCAAGCGACTATCCCAACGGCTCCAAGAGATAGGTCATAAAATCGTCGCTTATGCTAATGGGAACACGTCGCGTGTAAGCGCCGCTTTGATAGAACAGTCGATATACGGCCGAGCACCAACCGTTGTCTCCAAATTTCTTCATCATATGTTTTTCGATGTCACAAAAGAGAGGTTGTACTCATCTCTCGCGGATGTCTGTGACATCGGTCACACTTCTGGTGTCGACATCTGTGTTGGAATCTTGACGACGTTAGTATCTATTGTCCCAGCACTCACAGACAAGTCTCACCACAAATAAAATGACATAATACGCTCAAACTTCCCTATCAAGTAAGTACGGCCCTGCTGATTGATGTGACACAGATATATTAAGACGGGTACAGATACGGTTTTTGATTCACTTAGCACGTCGTCCTCGTTTGAGCTATTAGATTTGATCGAATCACACATTAATTATACTGAAGTCTCATTCATAAGTTTTATAAACAACAAAATATTAGAATGTCTTGGACATGCTACAACCCTTTTACGGGTCTAGTGTGTCTAGGCGATTGTCAGAGGCACCACACCGTCTTTCACCTCTCATTTTAAAAGTGAAAAATTTCCACGTCTTACCTCGCAATAGATATATTCAACATAATGGGACTTCAGTCCTGATCTGCTAGATTCCAGCTACAGACCGTCTATCGATTGTATCTAGCAATTCAGCGTTGAAGCGGCAATAATGTTGATTTCAATAGTGTTCGTATCTACAATTGGAATCGTGTTTGCGAAATATCCACAGAAGTGACGCTGATCCGTTGACGAAGACCGTCCTATTGACTATCTCGTGCTTCTGCTGCGGTCGCCAATAAGGAGAACTGCGACGCCATTCATCTCGTCGTTTCAGGCTATGCTAAGAGTAGATCTGTTTGGTTTGGGATTGACAGCAATGTACAGCGAATTCTGTTTCTTACCAACCTGAACGAGCATTTCATTGACCGCAATGAAAATCGGATCCCGTACAGATTCCGGCTATAAATCGATGTTGTACCTCCAGTTACGACCGATCGAGCGGGCCCGATCAACACTAAGTGTCATAAAGTAGAATAATACATAAAACTATAATTATGATGGCCAAGATTGATTATCGAGTTCACTCACCGCCGCAGTATTGTCTTTTGGCTCATAAGGAGCGTGTCATAGAATCTATCTTGTAGCTTCACACAGTCCGGATCACTTCCTCGTTTTGAAGTTCGTGACGGCAACGACAAGTCGGAGGCACAGCGGAACGAACACCCCTGTTCGTGCGTGGACGCGGCCTCGGATGTGGACATGCCTGGGGCCGCAGTCCTTGACTGCGTCGTTGGTCCGTTTGACTCCTGTCCGGTGGTTGTAGGTCTCGTCTATTGGATTGCTTGAGATGTACGTCCTCGCCGTGTTTTTCAATGCGGTCTTCGACCCTGTACTCGATGTCTTTTCGGTTGTCAGTGTTTCTCGGGTTGTACGGAGCGATCGGCAGGACCCCTGCGCCCAGCAGGTGGTCGTGCCACTCAAGAATATCGTAGGCTCTGTCGCCAAGCATCCAGATCGGTGTATTGACGGCGATCGCATCACACGTGACGCGCATCGCCGTCTCCTAGCCTGCTTGTTTAACCTGTGTGAACTCCGCCGCAATCGGATTTTTGTGCCGGTTGAGACGATAGTACAGCCGAAGCCGTAGTAGTACTCTTCAGCCGTTGGGTCGTAGTTCCAAGATGTCGCATCGTGATATTGGATCGTCTCAACGTGTATCGAATCGATTGAGTACGTGGAGTCGAGCAGGCCGCGGGCGGCGGCCTGGTCGACGACCATGTTGAAGACATCGTCGATAACGTGTTCGAGGTCAGTAAGAACCAGTCAATGGTGTCTCTGGATGACGGTTTGTCAAGTCCGCAGTAGTACCAAGCCAGGCCGGGCTGGAGTTCTCGTACAACCGGACGCGTTTCGTAGATATCCTTTTAGTAGAAGTACAGAAAGCCGCAAAAGAAATCCGGTGACTGATGTACTCGTGTTCGCCCTCGCTTCGAGGGGCCGAACGCTTCTTACTCCAGCAGAAATTTGAACTCAAAGTGCTCGAATAGCGGTACTGTCTCAGTAGCCGCGACATTCAAGAAGTCGTCTACCGAAGCTACATCTTACATTGTGCTGGCACTCGCAGACCTCGATCAAGCACCCTGCTGCCTTCTGTGAAAACGTTTCTATAACACCTCATACTGTTACCAGTGGCCGCTGTATTACGGTGTGTGGTTTATCCAGTGTTTGCGTATCCCCCGTCAACGAGAAGCGACTCACCCGTAACATAACTCGCCAAGTCACTAGCAAGGAACAGAGCAGCACCGGCGACATCTTCCGGACTACCGGTTCGCTGGAGCGGAATCATCTGTTTGAATTGCTCTGCGGCCTCGGCATCCATATCTTCCGTATCTTGGTTTGTCAAAGCGGTGTCTATTGATCCCGGATGGAGTGTGTTGACCCGGATACCATGGGGACCCAGCTCGTCTGCGAGTGAGTACGTTAGCATCCGAATAGCGGCCTTTGACATAGTATACACCGGATACTGTTTATTACCTAAGTAGCCAGCAAGACTAGACATATTGATTATACATCCCCCACCGTTGTCCATCAATCTCTCTGAGACGATTTGAGACGCGAAAAAGACAGCTTTCGCGTTGATGTCCATCAGTTGGTCGTACTCCTCTTCGGTCGTCTCCTGTAGGTTCGTCGTTCGATAGATGCCTGCATTATTGACCAGTATACTCAGGTCGCCCATCTCTTCGGCGGCACCGATCGCATCCCGTAAGTCAGCCTCCTTAGTGACATCACACTCAACAAATGTAGCTTTCGCGTCCGTTTCACGGTTGATTTTGGCGTGTGTGGGCTCACCCCCCTGACGTGGTTCAGACTTAATGTCGGCTACAACGACATTTGACCCGTGCTCTGCGAAGGTTAGTGAAATTGCTCGACCGATTCCGCTTGCTGCTCCGGTGACGATTGCTGTGTGATCTGTTAGCAGACTCGCCATATATATTGAATATACTATTAGTACTTAAAACTATGGGCGAAAGAGGTGGTCGCGTAAAGTTAGAGGATGAGGCGTTCGACTTCAGAATGCTTATGACTACTCTGTTGAAAGCGATCTTATTAGCCGATATCACGGGTTTAGAACGGTGAAGCCGAGGAAATCGAACCTGGCATGGAAATCGATATCCTCGACTTCATCGAGCAGTGTCGTGACCTAGCTGAACAAGCGTTGGGGAAGCACGCGGGCGAGCCCGCCAGCGGCGGGTTCGCCCGCTGGGTCCATGTCGTCTTGCACTGTTTTCGGGTCGAAGAGACCCACAGCTACCGTGAAACGCCGAATCGGCTGAAGTATATGGACGAAGTTCGTGACGCTCTCGACTTAGCTCGGGACGATCTCCCCGATCACACGACGATCTACAAATCGTTTGATCGGCTGAAAATGTGGGTGTGGCGGGCGCTGCTGCGCGGAAACGCGCAGCAGCACCCGCAGTCTGGCCACGCTGCCCTCGACAGCACGTTCTTCGATCGGCGACGTGCGTCCTCATACTTCCGCCAGCGGGCAGGACGGACGATACAGACGCTGAAGGTGACGACATTGACCGATGTGGAATCGCTTGCTGTTCTCGATGTCCACATCAACGCACGGTGGAAGCACGATACGAAGATCGGACCGCAGGTCGTCCGCCGAAACGCGGACGACCTGCAGTCCGTCGCCGCCGACAACGGCTTCCAAGATTGGCACACCGAGTACGAGATCGCTGCACACGATGTCGATTACCTTGTTCATTATCGTGGCTCGTCAGCCAAAGCAGCTGCGAATAACGCACTCAACCACGCGAAGGGCTACTCTCAGCGGTGGATGGCCGAAACATCGTATTCGACAACGAAGCGCTCGCTCGGCGATGCGGTGCGAGCGCTGGGCTGGTATCGACAGTTCCGTGAGATTGTCTTGATGTTCGCCATCACCAACATAGAACCGCTGTGTGAGCCGCTGTGACCGTGGCTCAGAATCTATTCAACACAGCAGTGATTTTAATTGGCTAGTGGTAGTAGTTGAGTCGTGGCCGATACAACAGACCTGATCGTCAGGAATGGTTATCTTGAACACAAGGATGCCGTCGTCGATATTGCGATTTCGGACGGCCGGATCCAGGACATCACAACGGGACTGAATGCGAACGCAGAACGGGAACTGGACGCTGAAGGCGACGTCGTCTCTCCCGGCTTGGTTGACGCACATTTCCACACAGACATGGCGCTTGCGGCTGCGGGCGACCGCTATCCGAACTACAATGAAGGGACATTCGGAAAAGAAGAACTCGTCGCCAAGTCACGTGATTTCTTTAGCAACGAGTCTATCGACGACCTCAAATCGAGGATCCGCCGAGCTACAAAACGAGCCGTCAGAAACGGCGTTCTCCACATGCGGAATCATGTCTATGTCGACAGCGTCGTAGGAACGAAGGTCGTCGAAGCGACGCTTGAGGTGAGAGACGAGCTTCAGGACGTGATCGACATGCAGATCGTCGCGTTCCCACAGCAGGGGTTTCTCCGAGATCCGGGGTCACAGCACGCTGCGCGGGAGGCGCTGAATATGGGCGCCGATCTGGTCGGCGGTATCGATCCAGCTTCGATGAACAATGATATTGAGACAACAATTGACACGTGGTTTGATATCGCGAGCGACTACGATGTCGGTGTCGACGCCCATGTTCATGACCGGGGCACTGTCGGAATGTACACTCTTGAGCGGCTGGCTGAGAAGACCGTCGAACGCGGGTACGAAGGGCGGGTAACCGCGGGTCACTGCTTTGCGCTCGCGGATGCGGCAGGCGGGGGTGCGGACTATCTCAACAGTCGTCTAGAATCCGCGTTGGAGACGTTCAAGACAGCCGATCTAAACGTTGTAACGTGCTACCAGAGCACTCGCCCGTCGATGCCAATTCAGCAGTTCCAAAATAACGGGCTCGTCATGGCACATGGAACCGACGAGGCCCAAGACGTGTGGGAATCTCACGGGAACATGAATTCGCTGGAGGCGATGTTGGTCGCGTCGTTGAAACTCCGTCTCAACTCTGGCCGTCAGTGGGGCACAAACGAGGGGTTGGCATCGCTCTGGCAGCTGATAACCGAGGAGGGCGCAGCGGTGCTTGGAATCGATGACGAATACGACCTACAGATGGGAACTCCTGCCGATCTGGTGGTCCACGGAGCATCGTCGCCACAGTCGGCGATTATCGAGAATACTACCCCACGATACGTCGTTAAAGAGGGTCAGGTAGTCGCAGAGGATGGCGCAGCCACACGACGGTGATTGGATAGCTTCTCGCCTCCCACGCCGCGACGAAGTCGAACGAGAGCAGCCCTCAGCCGACAATAGATCGAGCGATTTGGGTGCGCGCCAGTTCATGATCGGCGGTGGCTTGTGCGCTGAGTCGATGTCCACGCCAGCACTAGCGGGCGTGTTGGACCTCATGGATCGTGACGAAATTACCGCGTATGGGTCTTACGTACTCATGCCGGCCGTCGTGTTATCTTAAGTATAAGAGGGTGTCATAGAACTCTTGTCACACTGTGATGATCGTACTTCCCGGATTGTACGTTCGCAGTTGGTGATAGCGACGACGAAGCGAAGGCAAAGGGAAAAAACACCTGCGCTCGTGCGTGGACGCGGCCTCGGGCGTGCGCTCACCCGAGGCCGCAGTCCTTCACTGATTCGTTGGTTCGTTCGACTCCAGTACGGCAGTTGTACGTCTCATCCAATGTGGACTGCTTCATCTGAACATCCTCGCTGTGATCAGTGATGCGGTTTTCGACCCTGTACTCGATGTCTTTCGGGTCGTCAGTGTTTCGCGCATTGTACGGAGCGACTGGCACGACCCCTGCGGCCAGCAGGTGGTCGTGCCAGTCGAGCGTGTCGTAGGCGCTGTCACCGACCATCCAGATCGGCGTGGCGACGGCGAGTGCGTCACGTGTGACGCGCATCGTCGTCTCATCTGGCGCCTGCTTACTCTCGGTGAACTCGGCTACAATCGGAATCCTTTGCCCGGTTGATATGATCGTGTAACCGTAGCCGTAATAGTACTTGTCGTCGGTCGGAGGCGATGTTCAAATAAGGATTGAAAAGTGAGGCGGTGCCCTTTCAAAGTGATCTATGCCCGAAAACGACCGCCTCGGCGGCTGTTTAGACGAGATCAACTTAGACTTTGTGGAGCGAGAGGCAACACCACGGCTGTTGATGAAGCTCAGTATTCAGCTTCATTTAGCAGGACTATCGCTTTCGAATACTATTTCCTTTCTTGAGATATTTGGTGTTGAAAGGGTTCGATCCACTGTTCATAACTGGGTTCACAAGGGCGATTTACAGCCGGATTCTGGACGAAGCCCGAATCACGTTGCGGTTGATGAGACAGTGATTTGGCTTGACGATGAACAATATTGGCTGTACGCTGCTGTCGATCCCAGTTTAACCGATATACTTCACACAAGGCTTGAACCGACAAGAACGAACGTGATCGCAGATCCGTTTTCGCAGAATAATGACTGAGAAAAGGTTTGAAAGCTAATCGGCAAAAGAGGATTGAAGCTCTAAGAGATCCGTACACCAAGTGTACGGCAATCTAATCGTGTTTTCATATTCATCGTAGTTTCACTCGATTAATTTGGTGGGGTCCGAATTCATCGGTTACACACCTGAGAAAGACGGTTTTCGTGATGAGTATATAAACGACGGTTGGATGGTTTCACACTATCTGTAAAGTGAGGGTAGAAGCTGTCTATCGCTGGATCTCTGCGCTCGTTTACAGAGCTGATCTAACTCATTACTCTGCGAAAAACATGATGTAGACGACGCGATCTTTCTCGTTGATGGCGCGGTTCCACTTCAGCGGGTTTGTGACAAACATGACCTCGATTTTAGATACGAACGACATGGCATCGGAATAGTGTCGAACGTGTCTTTCGTGAGGTGAAACGACGAACTACCAGTTTCCTAAACTGTTTCAGCAACGCCGAGGCAGAAACTGCTAATGGGTGGCTCAGAGCGTTCGCATTCGCATGGAATCAGCTTATCTGAACACTACCTCGAATAGGGATCGCACATCGGTACGACGGAGTTCTTCGCGAAGAGCTACGTCCTCAAGCGAGAGTATTGGACGAAAAACACCCCTTCAGCTGGATGTAGGATGGTGTCTCCGAGTTGTTCGACCCTAAGCGACGACTCTATCGCTGGCAGACCGAGGAGGAACTCGTCGGCGTGACAGAAAACCTCCCGTGACAGCCGTGGAGCCGCAACTGTCTGCGTTATTTTTGAATTTCGCCGCCATCAACCGGGAGTGACTGCCCGGTAATGTACGACGCTTCATCGGAGCACAGCCAAACGATAACGTTGGCAACCTCCTCTGGAGACGCAGCCCGCTTCATCGGAACTTCTTCGACAATCGAACTACGTTCTGATTCAGACATCGACTCCAAGGCTGGTGTCTCTACAATTGTTGGACAGACTGCATTGACGCGAACGTCACTTGTAGCGGTTTCTAAGGCTGCTGTCCGTGTTAGACCGACTACGCCGTGTTTGCTGGCGGCGTACGGTGCCCGACCGGGGCTCCCACGGAGTCCGGCCTTCGAGGAGACGTTGACGATGGCGCCGCCGCCGGTGTCGTATAATGCGGGGAGTTCATATTTCATACCGGCCCAGACGCCAGTCTGATTGACATCGAGGATGCGGTCCCACTCTTCCTCGTCGATATCCGGGACTTGGGCTGGTGTGTTCCCGATCGCGGCGTTGTTGACGGCGTAGTCGAGTCGCCCGTGTTCGTTGAGCGTAGTGTCGACGAGAGCATTAATTGACTCGCTGCGGCTGGTGTCGACTTCGGTGAAGGTTGCATTACCATTATTTTCTTTGATTTGTCCAGCGGTCTCATGCCCAGCCTCCGTGTCGATATCGGCGACGACGACTGTAGCTCCTTCAGTGGCGAATCGGTTGGCAGTTGCGCGGCCGATGCCGGAACCGGCGCCAGTCACGAGTGCGACGGAATTCTCAAAGTCGTACATCAAATACAACTACTGAATATTTAGTCAAGTACTTTGTGGTACTCTCAGGAAAAACATAATATAGACCTCTTGACTGCCAATCTTCTACTAAGAGAATACGATAGTCTTAAATATTAACTGTTTGTTCATAGTGGACGAGCTCAAACGGCCGAGCCAACACCACTCAAAATATATGACGCGACATGAAACAGCGACGTCCGAGCCTCCGCTTGCGTACTGCCATGACGCTGTCCAAGACGTATCGCGTACGTTCGCTCTTACCATCGATACACTAGACCCACCACTGGCCGACCAGATTTGTGTCGGTTACCTGCTCTGTCGAATTCCGGATACGATTGAGGATTCAACCCACATTTCGACGGAAACCCAACAAAGGCTCCTTAGGACTTACTACGCGAGCCTCGACCCTGAATCACAAACGTCGATAGAAGCGTTCACGCGTCAAGCACGACAGTACATGTCAACTCAGTCTCCTGTAGCGGACTGGGCGCTTATTGGGAACACTCCGACCGTTATGGCCGCCTTCGAACAGTTCTCACAGGACACACAGGAGGCAATGCGACCTCCCATCGGTGAGATGATCACGGGGATGATTCGGTTCACCGGGCGATACGCGGACGAGCCAGGAATTCGAATCCAAACGCCCATTGAACTCCGAAGCTATTGCCACTACGTCGCCGGTACTGTTGGGACACTAATTACGAACCTCCTCGCAAAGCAACCACTCACGACTTCCTGCGAGGAGACCCTCCGAAGGAATGCTGAACATTTCGGTCGACTCCTACAACTGGTGAATATTGCAAAAGACGTCCACGAGGATTACGTAACCGAAAACAATGTGTACCTCCCAAGTGAGTGGCTAGCAGCCGAAGGAATTCCACAAGATCAAATCATTCACACAGACTACCAAGAGGGGGCTATATCGGTGCTTTCACGAGTCCTTGACCAGGCCAATCAGCACCTCGACGCTGCTCAATCCTACATCGAAAAAATGCCATTAGGCAACGGAAACACCGTCGTCGCATGGGCAGTTCCATATCTCTTAGCCGTCGGCACTCTTCGAGAACTCCGTACAAACCCCGGAACCGCATTTGCTCCGGAGAGTGTGAAAGTATCCCGTACAGAGGTTCGGACCATCCTGAATGCGGTGTCTGCTACTGATCGGCAGTACCTCACTTCTCTCCGAGAACAGATTGCAGACAACCCGCTTGAAGAGCTACCACCTCATCTCGCTCTCTGACGGTCTCCAAGCACTCTCCACTGATTGCGGGGTGACAAACCGGACATGTGGACTCCGCTGAGCCCCTACTGATGGCAGAAAATACCAGTCACGTCGTTTTTATTCGTTTTTTGTTGAGATACGGTCGATGTGAGCATCGATCGTGGCTTTCAGTGGTTCAATCGACTGCTCTGGGTTGTACACAGTGAGCCGTCGGGCACGGATTCCGATGAGTAGTGATAGCAGTGTCTCTGCTTCCACCTCAACGTCGACGTCGACAAACTGGTTGGATTCGATACCACGACGAAGAATGTCCTCGAGAACCATTTTCACCCTTTCTTCGACTTCCAGGTATTGCTCACGAACAGCCTCGTCGTGGGGTGCATTCATTCGAAGTTCGAACATCGACAACATCAGTCGATAAGGTTCCTCGTTAACCGTCGTTGGGAGGAGAAGTTCGATTAGATGGTCGAGCTCCTCGCGAGGTGAAGATCCTTCTTCGGGGAGGATCGCAAGAAATCCTCCGAGAATGTACTTGAGGAAGTCAACGAGAAGGTCGTCACGACCGTCGTAGTGGTAGTAAATAAGGGCCTTACTGCGGTCAAATTCATCGGCGATGTGCTGGATGGTGAGGTCGCTGTAGCCGTGTTTCTTTACGGCGATGTGGGTGGCTTCCATGATATCCCGTTTTCCGGGATCCATGTCGTCGCCGTAGTTTTCGAAACTCATTAGATGTACCTGTTGTTTCAAGCGGCCTGTCCCTTTTGATTGTTCTGCGAATTGGTGTGTCTTGTTGTCTAGAGGAACCGATGGGATCACCATGTTGAGAGAGGGAAATCGGTACATCGACGCTGTTCCATGGTATAACTATGGTGAAGCAGATTCAAACGTTTCTTTGAGTTTTCCCTAATCATATATCTGTATAGATAGTCACAACTACTATGTCGTCATTGCTACCTCTGAAACCAACTCCTAGCTCAGCATCTGACCGTGGGTTAGAACCGAAGCTCGTTGGATTTGAAGACGAGTCTGTAGATCAAATTCTGTCGGCAGTCAGCTCAACAACAGCCCGGCGTATTCTCATGCAGATCTATGAAGAACCAACGACGGCTTCAGACATGGCTGCTGAGATCGACTCTTCAGTACAGAATATCAGCTATCACTTAGATCGACTTCAAGACGCAGAGTTAGTGGAAGTTGTCGAGACGTGGTATTCCGAGCAAGGGCGCGAGATGGACGTGTACGCCCCGACCAATAGCGCACTCGTGCTTTTTGCGGGAGCAGAGCGAACAACACCGTCACTCACAACAGCGTTGCGTCGTGTCTTCAGCGCGGTCGGTATCGTCGGAGTTGTCAGTATGATCGTCCACGCACGCTGGGCAGCATTGACACCCTCACCGCTGTCGCGAGGTGGTGAGCCTCCCCAGCCGGATCCAACTCTGTGGGAGGCACTCGTTGCGTTCGGAACCGGCCCTGGCGGGTTCGTCCTTGGGGTCAGCGTCGTGCTAATCTTGTCCCTCTTTGTGACGTGGTACCGGCGGACGTATCGTCCGGCGTGGGGACACACCCACTCAGCGTAAATGATTTCTGGGACTCAAAGACACCTTTGAATCTAGGATAAGACGATACTCCCCTCCCTCTAATGTGAGGATATGAAACGTCGAATGTTTCTGGCAAGTGCTGGGATTGGCTTCTCGACCGCCGCAGCAGGGTGTACTTCCCAAGCAGTGTCGAGTCGATCGCCTGAGGCAGACACAGAAAAGACAGCAAACACATCTGAGAGCACACAAAACGAGACTGATCAAAAGTCGGCCCAGACACTAATCAAAGCCGGTGACACCGCTGAGCGGACTATCGGGGCCGGGTCCCTTGACACACGTAGCCTTAGAAAGCCTCACCATGTCGCATTCCGGAATCCGACAGAGGAGACCCATCACGGAACGATTACGATTTCGACTGCTAGCGAAACAGTGTTTGAGGAATCGATAGAGTTCGAAGCGAACACGAGTCTGATTGCGTCGCTTTCTGATCTCAATCTATATACTGTTCGGGTAGCCGTTCCTACGTTAGATGCGACCAAGGAGGTAACCGTTGAACCCGATCAGTTTATCTGTAACGTGACCAAGACAACGATCAGCGTTCGAGAAGATAGGACACTCGGCTCCATGAGTGTGTCGACGCGTATGGCGTGTCCCGGTGTTGTGTCCAAATCAGTACCTGCCGACGAACGTGTGTCGCACACGCTCGGTGAGGATTCGACTTCCACAGATTCGGAGCGAGGTAGCCACACGCTCGTACTCCGGAACTCGTCGGACGAAACGTGGACGGCCCGAATGCTCGTTGAGAACGATTCGACAGCACAATTTGACGGGGTCTATACGGTCGGACCTGCGGGAACGGTACTGATTACTCTCGGTGAGCGCGGAACGTACACGTTATCGGTGGATGTGCTCGAAACGGAGGGAACGATTACTGAGCAAGCAACGCCTGAAAACTTCGATTGTAACCAGTCATCAACGCAGGTCAATATTAGCGCCGGGGGAGAACTCACTGGGAACACCCTTTCAACGCTCATGGCTTGTAGCACCGAGGTAAATTCGACGAACGAATCATCGTAGCAGAGTGTAGGTACGCTGTTTTTCAGACCAAGGGTAGTAGCTAGACTCGTTAGTAATGTATTTCCAGCAGGTGGGGATAAAATATTGATCCTTTTTCACTCGAATGTCGCCTACACAGGCTCTTCAGTAAACAGAACGGAATAGGTGGGCGGCCGTTGAATACTCGCCACGAGGCGGTGCTTACTCGTCTTTCGACGCTTCAAGATGTCTTAGCGCGTCTTCGAGACTGGTCAACCCTTCCTCTAAGGCTGGTAGTGCGTTAGGATCATCTGTCTCTTCGATAGCAAGACTCACCTGTTTGATTGCCTCACGAGTCCGGCTTGTTTTGTCTATATATTATATTTACCACATGACCATTAAAAAGCTCTCGGCTACACTCTTACTCGACAAGCATCCTTAATCGATCGACTGTCTCTGTCAGGGATACACGAAAATTGGATTCAAACAGATCGGTTTTTGACGGTTCGCGAATGTCGGTCTGATAGATTCAACCGGTTATAGAAACTACGGCAAACCGGTAAGATGGGCTAGTTCACAAGGTCATCAGGTACGCAACCCAAACTAAGACTGAGGCGGCGCCAATGCCCCCCATCAGGTAAGTGTACAACTTTCGTGTTTTGCCATGGATTTTGTAGCTGCTATAAATCGAAACAAGCCCTGCTAATGGGACAAGAACGACAGAAATGACTGTACTAACTGCCCCAAGTATGAGGTACTGACGTGTATTCATCTGGTCTGTTGTGGCTGTTTCTGACATTGCCTTACCTGTGACTGAATATCTATTCAGTATTTAAACTAATGGTTTTTCAATAGATCTCTCTGGCGTACAAAAAATTGAGCTATCTTCTAGGGCGAGGATTCCGAGAGCCAAGGACAAAGGTTGGGCCGAGTGCGGTTGCTGGACGGTCGATTCGATGCTGGTTTTCCGAGCTAGATGACACGACTACTCCCACTATTCTGCTATCTGGGATTCGAGTCATTGAGGCCATCTTCGATCTAGAAAGTGAAACCAGTTTGAACTACTTCCTCACCCACCTCGGAGCCAGTATCTACCTGACCGAGTGTCGCTATCTGAGCCCCAAATCAATATGATAGAGAAATGCTTCTTGTCACACCGCAACACGAACTAATGCCCACTCCGTTCTAGCCATGAGCCATTCGTCTTTAGTTAAGCCCAATAGTAATATTGCCGCCGAAATCAAGCAATAAGGAGTTGCTTCAGACCCGTATCTCGAACCGCAGCCGGTGTGATTGTCCGGAATTCAGCCCGAAAACACCGTCATTAGATATTACTATGAGTATTAACTAAAGACGAATGTAGCCATGAGCCTAGCTATTATTGACATAATAGGAGTTGTGTCGCGATCTGCGTGAAATTGTTCCCACCACATGAAATAGATCCCGACATCACAGTTCCATCAAGCGCAGCACGGCAGCAAAGCACAAAGTATATATACTGACAATAAAGTCAATTGACTACCCTCAAAAATATACGTTTACGAGATTAAGGCAAAATGACTACGCTATCAACTCTCGATGAGCGGCGAAACACAATCAATCAACGTCTGGAAACAGCGTTAGGAAGCAGTGATGACCATTCAGTCGTTCTAGCCAACTCAGCTATTAATTCGTGTTCAGACCGATGGTACGGCCAATTGGTTGCTCTTTCCTACGCTACAATTGCTGATCAACCAATTACTGATGTAGTATTATCGGCATCGGCCGCAACGGAGTTACTGCGTGGATACTGTCAGCTGCGAAGTGAACTGCTCCATCAACTTCACACCAGTCAACGCAATTCTCTGATGAGAGACCCAGTGAAAATGCTGCTGGCTGGTGATTATCTCAACTCTACAGCTTACACAGTCTTTTTTGAGGCAGGTAATCAGCAATTCGAAAAAGCTCTTGAGGCTCTTATTGAGACATCAAGATCTCTGATCGATTCATTCAACATTACGCGAACCCAATCAATTGATACGTATACATTCTTGGATAAGTTCGTTGGCACATTAGGTGAAGGCGCAGTAACTATTGCAGCCAATCTCACAGGAAGTAACACTGTACTTCGTAACGAGTTCATAAACTTGGGCCGAGCCCTTAGCTCGGCATATCATGCTTTTAGCATTCTTGAACTGGATGATCGCAGGTCTGTAGGACCTATTGACCATTCGCAATACGAGGAATCTGACCTTTGCCAGTACGGCGCGAGACACTTTCGAGGAGCTATGTACACTCTCAACGAACTTCAGGAAGTTGTAGATGTTGAACCTCTTCTGGAGCTAATTGACGCTCATTTTGGGGGGAAGATGGGATATAAGAAGTGGATTTGATATCTATTCTCTCCCGAAGGAGGGTTTAGCTTTGTAACATCCAGAATCCGGCGGCTAGCTACGAGCTATCAAAAACGAACTACAGTAGAATGTACATACTGGCTTCAGATTTTGCTGCTCACCCCAGCTAACTATATTGTCAATATATAAGTAAAGTTTTATATTATGGCCACATACCGCTCGTTATGCGACATCTCGGACTAAAAATACGGATGGCTATCGTCGGCAGCATCCTTCTCGCGTTCTATTCCGGAGCCGTCGCTGTAGCGTGGTACTTCTTCGGGCAAAGCCAGAGCATCCTCGCGCTCGCCATCGTTGGCAGTATTCTGCTCGTGGGCGTCCAGTACAAGGTTGGAAAGTGGGCCGCGCTCAAGAGCGTCGGTGCTGAGGATATGGATAAACAGCAACATCCGCAGATTTACCTGTTCGTTGAGAAGGTCTGCCACGAAAAGGATCTGAATATGCCGAGTTTAAAGATCGCGGACATGGGCGTTCCGAACGCGTTCGCGGTTGGCCGCCGCGGCAGCGGGACCGTCGTTGTCTCCCGTGAACTCATTCAACTGCTCGACCGGGACGAACTTGAGGGCGTCTTGGCGCACGAACTCGCACATATTGACAACCGCGACGTCATTACAATGCAAATTGGCCAAGGCATCGCCTCGATCGTCAGCATTGTCGCACAGTACATTGTGCTGTTCACTGGCGACAACGACATCGCGGATCTCTTCCTTGCCATCGTAGTCGGGAACCTCGTACAGCTCTTCGTGATGCCATTCGTGTTTGCCATCAGCCGACACCGCGAGTACGTCGCGGACGCTGACGCCCGCCGCGCAATCGGCTCCGGGGATCCGCTCGTTCGCGCACTCAAGAAGATCCACCAAGGGAATCAGCATGCCTCTCGGTCTACAGATCAGCGTACTGGGAAACCAGTAAATCAGCGTAACAGCAGACATGGAAACCCGCGCCGCCGTGAGCAGGGTTCCAACCAACAAGTGGCTACCCTCTGTATCTCTAGCCCTGATCGCAACTTCATACAGCGGGCAATGTCTACGCATCCACCGATGGAGAAGCGCATCCAGCGGCTCCAATCATAGATCTCCTTGTCTGAGATTGTGACTGACCTATGCCAAAAACGACTTCTGACTCAAACAACGTCATGATTCCTGATAGATCTATCCCTGTGTTCGTCAAATCGAGGGCGAACACGCTCCTGTCTTTGCTCTTTACTCTCGTGCTAGGGGGGACAGCCTATACAGGATTCGTGACTGGTCGATATGAATCGGTCCTGTTCAGCCTAGTAGCGATCGCGATTGTCATCATCCCTGCTGTAATAGCCCGTGATCCGACAGTGACGCCCCCGTGGTACTTTCTGCTCCTAATCTGCCTTCCCATTCTCTGGGACGTCAGGACGGGTTCCTTTCTTCAACTGGGGGTCGTCCCAAGCCTCTCTCTCGCGACTCTTGGTCTTCTGTTGATGGTCGAAATCCATTACCTGACGACGCTCCGACTGGCGCCGTGGTTCACCATCGTACTAACCGGTATTTTTACACTCGCGATGGCGGCAGTCTTCAATATCGTCCGCTGGATTTCCGATATTCTGTTTGGGACGACGTTTCTGCTCAACGGGCGCACGCAGGATGCGATCAATACGGCGGTGATGATCGAATTTGTCGCCGCGGCTATTGCCGGAGTCATCGCTGGTGGCATCTTCTATCTACACTTTCAACGGTCGTCTGTTCGAACTGGTAATCGATTACAGGCTGACTCGGCGACACACGGTACAGAAATAAACGCTCAATCGCCCGTCCTGAGCGACAGGTTAGGTATCTCACCACAACGGCAACGACAAGCTGTCCGCATGATGCAAGCAGGGTTAGCGATAGTATTTGGATACGGACTCTGGACAGTCCAAGTTCCGCTCGTGATAAATTCGGGGGTCGCATTGGTCATTACGTTTGTTCCGGCAGTGATAGAACGGGATTACGGTATCCCGATCGAACCAGCACTCGCGCTTTGGTTAACTGGCGCAGTTTTCCTCCACGTTCTCGGAACTGTCGGGCTCTACGGCTTGATACCGGCATGGGATTCACTTACGCATACACTTTCGGCGACAGTCGTTGCCGCAGCAGGGTACACGTTCCTCAGGACGATCCACCTCCACGCCTCATCGATTCACTTCCCTCCTTGGGCGATGTTCGTGTTCACCCTCATGGTCGTCCTCGCGACCGGCGTAGTCTGGGAGGTTCTCGAGTTTGTCCTCGATCGAAGTGCGCTCCTCTTTGGGGCTGACCCAGTGCTCGCGCAGCACGGAATTGACGACACGATTATCGACTTGATCTTTAATGGGATCGGTTCGATACTTGTCGCAATGTGGGGTACGGTGTATCTCACGACAGTGTCAAAGCGTCTCGCTAGTCAGCTCACACCGTAACTTGCGTCTCCTTTCGACCCTATTCCTCACCACGACTCGAAACCAGAGCTTCAGTGAACCTAGTCACGAACGTCACCGAGTCTCCGTATCCTTCACTCGCGAGCACGGTTTCGGCCCCCTCGCCTGCCGCGACATCGGTCGTACAGATGTAGACCTCGGTCGCCGTCCGCGCACTGAGGTGCTGGGCAGCGAGGCCGGCGGGGGCGGCGTCCGCCCGCTCAACCTCGTCGGCAGGGCGGTCGTCTGTATTCGAGATCTACCGCTGGACGCCGTCTATCACCCGTGAGACGACAGGCTTGGAAACTCCAACGGTGTCGCGATCGTCGCACAGCGTTCGTCTATCGCGGCGTCAACGGGCGGGCCTTCGACGGGGCGGCGCATGAGTCGTGACTGGACCGCGGTCAACGACAGACTGGAACTGCCGCGGATGGCGACACTAGCAACATTCTCAAGACAGATTTCACTGTTGTCATGCGAGCAATCATCGATCAGTGGGTCGCCCAAGAAGTGGATAATCTTGCCGGCCATGTGAGCGCGGTCAACTACGTCATTGAGTGGCAATCTCACCTATGGTTTATCTAATCAGCATCGGAGTTTTGTTAGTACCATGAGTTTTGATGCCGAAGCAGTACGTGATAACTTCCCTATCCTCGACCGGCGCGTGAACGGCTATCCGCTCACCTACCTCGACAACGCTGCGACCACGCACACGCCCCGCCAAGTGTATGACGTCTTCGAGGAGTTCTATGCGGGGTACAACGCGAACATTCACCGGGGGATCCACGAGCTCAGCCACGAGGCCTCGCTCGCCTACGAAGCGGCCCACGACCGCGTCGCCGACTTCCTCGGCGCGGACGGCCGCGAGGAGGTCGTCTTCACCAAGAACACCACCGAGAGCATTAATCTCGTCGCGTACGGCCTCAGCCGGCGCCTCAGCGAGGGCGACGAGATCGTCGCGACGGAGATGGACCATCACGCCTCGCTCGTCACTTGGCAGCAGATCGCCAAGCGCACGGGCGCGACCGTCCGCCACATCCCCGTCACGGCCGACGGCCGCCTCGACATGGATGCCGCCCACGACATCATCACCGACGACACGGCGGCCGTCTGCGTCCCCCACGTCTCGAACGTGCTTGGGACGGTCAACCCCGTCGCGGACCTCGCGGCCCTCGCGCACGACCACGACGCGTACGCGGTCGTCGACGGCGCCCAATCCGCCCCGACGCGGCCCGTCCACGTGGCGGCGATGGACGCGGACTTCTTCGCGTTCAGCGGCCACAAACTCGCCGGCCCGACCGGGATCGGTGGGCTGTATGGGAAGCGAGAGCTGCTGGAGGACCTCGATCCGTTCCTCTTCGGCGGAGAGATGATCCGGAACGTCACGCTCACCGACTCCACGTGGAACGGACTACCCTGGAAGTTCGAGGCCGGCACGCCGCCGATCGCAGAGGGTATCGCGCTCGGCGCGGCCGTCGACTATCTCGAGGAACTGGGAATGGACGCCGTCCGTGACCACGAGAACGAGCTCGCGCAGTACCTCCTCCGAGAACTCGCCGACCGAGAGTTCGTCCGGACATACGGCCCCGGCGTCGGCGAGGAACGTACCGGCCTCGTCTCGTTCAACGTTGAGGGCGTCCACGGCCACGACCTCTCTAGCCTCCTCAACGACCGCGGCGTCGCCATCCGCGCCGGCGACCACTGTACGCAACCGCTCCACGACCGGCTCGACATCCCCGGCTCTGCCCGGGCGTCCTTCTACGTGTACAACACCCGCGCGGACGTGGAACGCCTCCTCGAGGTTGTCGACTCGGCCCGTGACGACCTTGACGCGTACCTCGCCTCCGACCGCTACCACGACCGCATCAGCGACCACTACCACCGCCCCCGCAACTCGGACGTGCTCACCGATCCGACGTTCGTGAAGTCCTCCGAGGAGACGACCTGCGGTGACGACGGCGAGTTCCACGTGACGATCACTGACGGGCGCGTCGAAGAGATCGCCTTCGAGAGCCGGAGTTGTGCGGTCAGCCGCGCCGTCGCCAGCCTTCTCTCAGAGGACCTCAAGGGGATGGCGGTCGAGGAAGTCGCCGATCTCGACGGGCATGTCGCCCGCGAGCTCGACGGGCAGTACCCCCACCTCCGCCGCGAGTGCGTCAAAGGTCCCGAGGATGTCATCCGCGAAGCGGCCCGCGAGTACGTCGAGGAACACGGCGCGTAAACCATCAACGTCTCCACTACAAATCCACTCTCCCGTTTTCCTCTTGACTGATTCTACAATTATTACATGGTTCGCTCTTCTGTAGGAGATTGTTGATACAACCGTCGCTAGCTGAGTGGGAACACTAATCGACTTTCTAAGCACCTCTACTGTGGACTCTCAATTTGATTCACGCACCCGTAAATCGCAAGACTGCAGTCCATCAACAATGTGCTACACAAGAGCGTACATAGTTTTCAAATGCGTCCGCTAAGACATTCGAGTTAATCCATAGAGCGTAAATTCGAACGCCTCATTTTCTGGCCTAACGCGATGAAAGAGACGGACCAACCACCTTTTATCCCGGCGGATTAGTAGCCATTCACATAGGTGACCCCGGTGTGGCACAGGAGTTCCTGATACCACTGGTTGCGGGGATAATCGGACTTGGTGTCCTCGCACAGATCCTCGCGGCCCGGCTCCGAGTACCGAGCATCATCTTCTTCCTGTTGGTTGGGGTGACCATCGGGAGACCGGGACTCGGAATCGTGACCAGCGAGACATTCGGGACCTCCCTTTCAGCGATCGTCGGGCTCGCGGTCGCGATCATTGTGTTCGAGGGCGCGTTCCATTTGGAGTTTGAGCGCATCCAGAAGGCGCCACGGGCAGCTATCCGGCTTGTGACGATCGGTGCTGTCATCGCGCTGGTCGGCACCGCGGTGACAGTCCGGTTCCTAGTGGGTCTTCAGTCCTGATCTGCTAGATTCCAGCTACAGACCGTCTCTCGATTGTATCTAGCAATTCAGCGTTGGATCGACACTAGAGGGGTTACCTTGGACGCTCTCTTTCGTGATCGGTGCGCTGCTCGTCGCCACGGGGCCGACAGTCATCTCTCCGATTCTCGAGGTCGTCCCAGTCAGAGACCAAGTCGCGGCGGTCCTCGAGACCGAAGGGATCGTCAACGACGTGACGGCCGCGATCACGGCCGTCGTGCTCTTCGAATCCGTGGATCCGACGGTCACCGCAGAGGGGCTCGTCCGCGGCTTCGCGCTCCGACTTGGCGACGGACTCCTCGTCGGCCTCATCGTCGCGGGCGTCCTCTACTACCTGCTTCGGTACGTCGACCTCTCGCCCGGCGCGGCGCCGAGGAACGCGAGACTGCTCGTGCTCGCCGGCGCGCTGGCCGCGTTCGCCGCTGCGAACCAGCTAGCAAGTGAAGCCGGTGTCGCCGCTGCCGCTACTGCAGGCCTCGCTCTCGGGAATATGGACATTCCGTACAAAGAGGACATCACCGAGTTCAAAGGCGACATCACGCTTCTTGTGTTAGCATTTGTATTTATCGCGCTCGCCGCCCAGTTGCCGCCGGCGGCGATATTCGATGTGGGCCTCGCAGGGGTCGGCGTGGTGGTGCTCGTCGCCGTGGTAATCCGACCACTCTTGATGTTCCTGTCGACTGTGGGGGACCGATTCACTCTCTCGGAACGAGTATTCATCAGCGCCATCGGGCCGCGCGGGATCATCCCGGCGTCGGTCGCTACGCTATTTGCCACGGATCTTAGAGCAGCTGCCACCGAGCTCAACGATCCTGCCCTTGCACAGCAGGCGGACCTCCTGATCGGGACGGTGTTTCTAGTCATCTTCGTCACCGCCCTCGTTCAGGGCGGACTGGCACGCTACATCGCGCAGTACCTCAACGTCATACCCATGAGAGTCATCATCGTCGGAGGCGGGCAGGTGGGCCGCGCGCTCGCCGAGCGCCTCGAAGACCGCGGCGAAAACGTCGTCATCATTGAGCATGATGAGGCGACGATCGAATCGCTCCGAAACGACGGCTTCTCCACCGTCATCGGCGACGGCACGGACACGGAGCTGTTACGCAAGGCGGGGGCGGCCAACGCCAAGATCGCCGTCGCCGCCACCGGCGACGACGACGTGAACCTCCTCGTCGCCCAGCTGTCGAAGACGAATTTCGACGTCGAACGCGTCTTAGCGAAGGCGAACAACTCCGACAACGTCGAGGCGTTCGAAAACTTAGGCGTGGGCACCATCTCGGCCGCGATGTCGGCCGCGTGGGCCCTTGACAACCAAATCGAGCGACCAGACCTGGCCCACTGGATGACCGAGGTTGGTCACAGCGGCGATGTCCAACAGCTTGAGGTCACCAACGAGACGTTCTTCGGCAAGACGGTCAAGGAGGTGGGGACATTGCTGCCCGACGGTTGTCTGATCGCCGTCATCAGCGACGGAGACCGGGAGTCGGTCGAAGTCCCCGGCGCGGAGACAGTTATCGAGCACGGCGATCACGTCACACTCCTCGGTCAACGCGAAGCCGTCCGAGAGGGGATGGAACTGGTCACCGAAGCCTGAGTCCTACGAAGGTGCGGTTGACGATCCTTCTTACATCGGGAACAACAAACACAATTCTCGGGGTCGTCTTCAGCATGCTCGGAAACGCCTTGTTCGTGATCGCTGAGCACTAACATCGATCTCTCCTTTCCAACGAGATGGGCTCGCTCTTTCGAAAGGGAGTTCATCCTGCTGATAGCGGTACGTGACCGATCCTCTCGGCAGCTCCGACCCGGCCTAGGCTGACGGTGATTCCCTGAAGAGACTCCGAGAGGTGTTCAGAGCAAGGACTCCGCCACAGACGGTGACGGCGACCGCTGCGGTCACGGGGTTGAATAGGCCGATAAGCGCGGCCGGTATCGCAATCCCGTTGTATACGAACGCGAGTCCGATGTTCTGCCGAACGCGGCGCCGTGCTGCCCAAGCAAGTTCGAATGTGGTCTCGACGAGCGAGAGGTCGTCGTCGACGATGACAATATCGGCCGCATCCGCGGCAATCGCTGTCCCGCCCCCTAACGAAATCCCGAGATCTGCCTGTGCGAGAGCCGGTGCGTCGTTGGTTCCGTCTCCAACCATTGCGACGCGCTGGTTGTGTTGGAATCGCCGGATTGCCTCTGTCTTCCCTTCCGGTGACACATCCGCAAATACATATGAGACCGCGTCCTGTTCCGTGAAGAACTCTGTCGCCTCCTCATCATCACCAGTGAGGACGGCAACTTCGATCCCGCTCTCGTGGAGACCGGTGACCGTGTCTAGCCACCCCTGCCGTGGGTTGTCGCCGACCACGACGATCCCGTCCGCTCGTCCGTCGCGGCCAATCACAACCGGGAGACGGCCAAATTCGCGGGCTTCGCGCGCCTGCTCTTGAATCGCGGCCGTGACTGTCCAGCCCCGTTCGGCGAACAGGTCGAGGTTCCCGACAAGCACCTCGCGACCCTCGACGGCTCCGGAAACGCCCGTTGCGTGTGTCCGGAAGTCGCACACCTCACGGCCGTCGGGAGTCACTCCGGCGTGGTCAGTGTTGCCTGTATCGGTCTGGGCTGTACTCGCGTCGCCAGCGGTCGAGTCGACCGCGGCGACGATGGCTGCTGCGGCCGGATGCGCGGCGAGTCGTTCAAGCGCGGCTGCATCGGAGAGTGCTTCGTCTGATGCGTTGACATCGACGATATCCATCTCGCCCGTCGTGAGCGTCCCAGTCTTGTCGAATACAACCACGTCGACATCCCGGAGTCGCTCGAAGATAGTGTCATCGAGCACGACGATGCCGCGCTCCATCGCGTCGCGGATGCTCGTAGCAACCGAGAGCGGCGTCGCGAGTCCGAGTGCCCAGGGACTGGCAACAAGCAGCGCGAGCAGCACGCTCATGACGCCCGCCGACAGCGGTCCGCCGCTGGCGACTGTCCAAGCGCCAATCACGGTAGCGACGACGCCAACGAGAATGACGAGCCGGTACGCGAGCTTGTCGGCGCGACGCTGAATCCCGTGGTCGGCGCTCTGGATCGACCACAGCGAATCGGTGATGCGGTCGACACTGCTCGTTACCGGGTCACCGACTTCGATAATCGCGGCGCCGTTGGTGACGACCGCACCGCCCACGATTTTGTCGCCCGTTCCCTTCGCGACTGGGAGTGCCTCGCCGGTGACGACCGCCTCCTTGACGCTACAGTCGTCGCCAACAAGCGTTCCGTCAACCGGGATCCGTTCGCCCTCGCGGACAAGGATTCGATCGCCGGACTCCAGCGAATCGACCGACACCTCTGTCGCGGCGTCGACGTCATCAAGTCGTTGGGCACTGTTCACCTGCGAGACGGTGAGATCTGTGAGCCGTTCCAACGCTCGCTGTTTGATCGATGTCTCATAAAATGAAACGCCCGAGACGACCGTCGCGACAACGAGCGTCAGGTCATAAAAGATATCATTATCCCCAAGAAGGACCGCGCCCGTACCGTAGCAAAACGCGCTGACGACAGTGACCGCGACGAGAAGGTCCGTCGTCGGGCGACGCATTTTGAGGCTGATGTATGCCCCCCGTAACACCGGCATTCCGGTGAAAAACAACACGATTGCGGTCAACACGAAGTAGATACGTAAGAACAGGAAACCGCTGCTCCCACTCAGTTGGAAGGCGCCTTCGAAGGCGTTGAGAAACACAGCGTCAAGGTAGGGCGCGAGATGGGCTGGATACATGATAGCCACGTACGGGACCATCAGGAACGCGCCGAACACGATCCCAGCCGCGTAGCGGAGTCCGAGGACCTCATCGCTTCGGCGTTTGCGGAGTCCGTCCGCCTCCCGCGAGCGGCGCGTGCCGCTTGCGTCACCATCCGTACTCACATCGGATCGGAGAAACGCAGTGTAACCCGTTCTACTCAACACGTCACGGAGATCGTTCACTGACACCGCATCCGCATCGTGATATACGCGGATCGTCTCAGTAACGTAACTCGCCTCTACGGCGATCACGCCGGACTGTATGTCGGCGATGTGTTCGAGATACGCTTCGCACGTCGGCGAGTACATCCCGTCGATCCGAAAGAACGTCCGCGTGACGCCATCAGGGAGAGAGCGATCGGTATCTGGCCCCACATCAAGACGGCCCGATGCGTCGGTATCATCGAGCAGCCCGTGAATATCCCGACACCCAGTGCTACAGAACGACTCATCGGATTCTCCCGCGATCGAGTCACTAGCGATCGGATCCTGACATACGTCGCACTCGTTGGTGGGACTATTGTCACTCATTTAGACAACGTATTGGAACAACATCAATCGATTTGAAGAGCATGGTAATAATTCTTAATGGATATTCTCCTGGCCAAGCTGACAAATAGAAGACAGCCTCGGAACACGTGTAAACGTCGTCGGGCGGAAGCGCACCGATAAACGTGCGCTTGAATCGCGGGACATTGAACGTCAACGGTGATTACGAGCCTGCCAGCGATGGCCAGAACGGGAGTCCACGCGAAATCCCCACCCTCAACGAAACGAACGGCGAAGCCATGAGCGAGTAGGGTGGGTTAGTTCACTAACGGACGGTTTAGGGCACGGGACTGTGAAGCGTTATATTGAACGAATGGGATTGATACGAACACTCCGAGATTCGCCGGCCGCGGCGGTAATTTTCGCAAGTACGCTCGTCGCAGTCATGGGTGTCTCACTCATCAGCCCGGCACTCCCAGCGGTACAGGAAGCGTGGAATATCTCAGAGTCACAGGCAAGCCTCTTACTATCAGCGTTTACGCTTCCCGGGATATTTCTGACACTCCCTATCGGACTGCTTTCCGATCGAATCGGTCGAAAACCGATTCTGATCCCAGCGCTCGTCGTATTCGGACTCAGTGGGGGCAGTATCATCTTTATTTCCGATTTTACGCTTATTCTTGTACTACGAGCGATCCAAGGTGCGGCGAGTAGTGCGATTGCGATGCTCACGGTTACCCTCCTCGGTGACCTCTTTACCGGTGAACAACGGCGCGTGTTGATCGGCACAAATGCGGCGATTCTCGCAGTTGGCGCTGCCGGCTATCCACTGCTTGGTGGAGTTCTTGCAACACTAGCATGGTCAGCTCCATTCGCATGTTTTCTCCTTGCCCTGTTCGTCGCAGTTCCCGGGATGACGTTGCTTGAAGAGCCCAACCAAGACGGGACTAAATCGAACTCAAGTATCCGTGAGTTCCTCACTGGATCGACTCCGATGGCTCCCTTCGCTGTTCTTTACCTCGCTATCTTTGGAATATTTGTTATTCTGTATGGGGCACAGCTTACTGCTGTTCCGTTTCTGCTTGCCAACGAATATCAGCTCTCGTCAGCAAACATCGGCCTTCTCGTGGGGCTGCCTGCGGTGACAATGGGATTGACTGCAATGCAGGGCGATAGAGTGCTTCAAGTACTCACGAGCTTTCAGTCAATCGCGCTCGGATTCGTGAGTTACGGGATTGGACTTACCGTTGTTGCTCTTGCGGACTCCATCTACGTGATCGCTGGTGCACTCCTCCTGTTCGGTTTGGGTCAGGGGCTCGCGGAGCCAATTACAGATACGGCACTCAACGAACGAGCACCGGACGAATTTCGCGGGAGTATTATGAGTATTCGAACAAGCGTACTCAGACTCGGCACTACTGTCGGTCCGCCACTCAGTGTCGGGGCTGCAACGATTTTTGGCTACCAACAAACGCTGTTTGTGTCTGGTGTCGGTTCCTTCCTCATCGGAGTAACGTGGTTCACGGTGAGACGTTTGTGAATGCTAAAAACCACCCAGCAGAGAGAATATCATAGAACTGTTTGGCTCTGTAGTTTTGCTAGACGCAACGGCGACGACTCCGTTATTGTTGTAGAAAGCGAAGAGACGGATCGGTGTGAGACCCGAAATCTGTAATCTGCCTCTTCACGTGCGTTATGGTGGTTAAAACTAAATCAGCTGTCGCTAATCCTGATGAACCCGCCGACTCCGAGGGAGTGGCGGGTTCGCCGAGTGGGCGATGCTCACCGTACATACACTCCGCATCGAGCTGGGCAAACCCTCCTGTGTCTCCGTGGATTTGCTCTCAGAAATGCTCGAGTTCTTGAAAAGATCGGCCTCACCAGGCTTCCACACTACACGGTACTTCGCACGTAGTTTGAGCGGATTCCGACTAGCACGTGGCGTGCGTTTCTCGGCGCATTAATGATCAAGATAACTTCTGAACGCTAAGAAACTTCTCACACCACTTTCTGGCGTAGCTGACTCGCTGTGTCACTTGTTCAAATACGTCTTTGACGAGTTCGTGAAATTCGTCCTCGTCGTCGACG